>WGCP01000180.1 GCA_015493715.1 Desulfobulbaceae bacterium | reverse complement strand
GTCGGTCACCGTACCGTTGCCGTTATCGGTGTACGAGGGCGCCGGGCCATGGTATTGCGCGTCCTGGCCGTGCAGGGGCTGCCCCTCGGCCGGACAGGCGATTTCGTTGCGATCCATAGCATAACATTTTGTCTGGCCGGTATCGGGCAGGGGATTGAAGTTTGCAGCCACCGCCGGAGCGCAACATACAAAAACCATTGGGACGCAGGCAAAAAAAAGGAAAATTCTGTTCATCATGGGGCCATCCTGTATGATAATTTTCAGGGCGATATTTACACGAATTTATGGTATGTTACATATACATTTCACCAGTGTCAAGAATGAACATTGCGAGGAATATTTACAAATATGAGCGGGTCACATTTCGCGGATAATTGTTCGCGGCTAAAGCCGCTCCTACGGTTGATTATACCTCCCTCTGGTTCGCGGATGAATCCGCTCCTACGGGTATTCTTTCCGTAGGAGCGGATTTATCCGCGAAATGACGTCTGTTGTTTGTGGTTGAAGCCGTTCCTGAGCGTTGTATTATTCCTTTAAAGGGGAGGACACTGCCCCTGCAGACTGCAGACGATGATAGCTTCAACAGCGCCGACAAAAATATTTGCATTTTTCCACCCGCACATATACGATTTCAATAACCTGTCGAATCATTTTTTTTCTCGATTCTTTCTATTTTTATCCTCGATAAGGCTCACTCATTTATAAGAGGAGGCGGCCGGATGTGGCATACACACGGCAAGAAAACAACAACTTTGCTATCTTTCGTTCTTTTTTTTCTCCTTTATTGCCTCACCCATATAGGCACAGCTCATGCCGGTCCGGGCTGGTGGACCGACATCAGTCCCGAGGGAGACAGCATTTCCGCACTTGCCATAGACCCTGTCTCCACTGATACTGTTTATGCCGGCACTGCCGATGGTCTCTTCATAAGCAATGATGGAGGGGAAAGCTGGTCTTTTTCCTCCCATGGCCCGTTTTATCCGATAAAGGCGCTGACCATTCAACCTGATCAACCGGCAACCATCTATGCCGGAACATCAAAAGGTGTTTACACAAGCACCAATCATGGCAACACATGGAGCGAGACAAGCACGGGGATAGGCGCCATCTATGTTTTCTCGTTGGCCATAGATCCGGTATCAACCGGCGCCATCTATGCCGGAACTCAAAACGGTATGTATAAAAGCACGAACAGCGGAGCGAACTGGGCACAGATCAATACCGGCTTACCCGACGCAATAACTGTTTATACGGTGGCGGTATCCCCTGATTCGCCGACAATAGTTTATGCCGGAACAGACAAGGGAATTTATAAAAGCACGGATAACGGCAGTCACTGGACCCAGATTAATACCGGTTTACCCAACACCTACACTTTCCACCTGGTAATAGATCCGAACTCTCCGGCAACAGTTTATGCCGGAACCAACGATGGAATTTATAAAAGCACGGACAAGGGCGAGAACTGGAGCAGGTTGAATAACGGTTTATTGAATTCTCAATATGTGGGGGCTCTGTTAATAGATCCGATATCAACAACCATCTATGCAGCAACCGACAAGGGTTTCTTTACCAGCAATAGCGGCGGAACCGCCTGGAACAAAAATAATGATTTTACTGATGATACCGTTATCCATGCCCTTGCTGTTAATCCCGTGTCGACGAGCATACTCTATGCCGGATTAGGTGGGCAGGCGACATGGAACCGCGGCGTTTTCAAAAGCACTGATGGTGGAACACATTGGAACCGGAAAAACTCCGGCATGTCCACTACTGACATTTCCTCATTGGCAATTGTATCCGGCCCCGGAGAATCAAACATCATTTACGCCGGAACAAGCAGCTGGGGGACATGGAACAGCAGTCTCTTGCAAAGTGTTGATAAAGGATCGACCTGGGAAAAGCTGAATATTATCAACCTGAATAAAGGTTATTCCGTTTTGGCAGTGCTGGTCAACCCTGATAATCCCGATATCCTGTATGCTGGATCAGCAGGAACCTGCAATCCTGGTATATTTAAAAGTACGGATGCTGGAGTACACTGGAATTTTATAAAAAATGGCAAGATTGCCGACTTGGATGTTGATCCTGACTCCCCCTCAACAATATACGCGGCAACAACTGAGGGGGTATTTAAAACCACAGACAGTGGACAAACCTGGCAGGACGCCAGCAATGGCCTGCCCGATGCCGTTATCCGGAGGCTCGCCGTAGACCCAGCCACAACATCGACTCTCTATGCGGCCACCTTCAAATGGAATCAAACGGATGACGCTTATACCGGTTCTATCTATAAAAGTATTGACAGCGGCGCCACCTGGAATCCCGTTGACACCGGCCTGGATAACTGTGGTTTTTTCTCTTTGGCCATTGACCCGGTTTCCCCAGCTACGATTTATGCCGGTTCGGAAACAGGCGTTTTCAAAAGCACTGATTCCGGAGCTCATTGGCATAAAATGAATATTGGCCTGCCCGATACCGATGTCGACGCCTTGGCAATCGACCCCAATCATCCGGCCACCATTTATGCAGGCACTCCACAAGGCGTTTATAAGAGTACAAATGGAGGCACTTACTGGTATCCTTTAAATAGCGGGTTACCTGTATATGCCATCGTTAAAGCTCTTGTTATTGACCCGGGCGATCCGGCCACCATTTACGCAGGAACAGGACTCGGCCTCTTTTCCCTCCAGGATACCCTAAGCAGTTCCCCTCGACATTCTGAAATACTGCAATTCCTGCCCGGTATCCTGAATGGAGCAGCCAAGGTCCATAATTAATGCCTTACTTCCGGGCTTCCGGCATAGATGAAAAAAATTCAACATGCGTAGAAGACCCAGCCCTTGCAGACGATAACATGGTTGAACCTGTTTGAACCCATCTCGCCCGCAGGCTTTATCGCCGCAGGGGCGGGCTCCTATGGGCCATCAAGGAGATTGTGAAAAAATGAAAAAATTTATCCCATTGTTTTGCGCAGTTTGTTTGCTTGGTCTTCTTAAAGGGGCCGGGCTTGCCGGTGATCTGTACTACGCTCCACCGCCGGCGCCGCCGGTAATGCACAGGCCG
>WGCP01000179.1 GCA_015493715.1 Desulfobulbaceae bacterium | reverse complement strand
TTGTTGTGTCTTCGTGCCGGCGACCGCCGGTAGCATCGTTTGTGCCTCAACAGTTCGATGGTGCGGGTTGTCCTGATGAAGGATGCTTGGTCATAATTTTTTCCTCCGAAGAAGATGTATGTTCCCTGTTGGCTTGCCCTTGGCTTCCATATTGATTTTGCCTTCCCGTACGAGTTTGCCCAGAACAAATATGATCGATTCCGTCGTCAAATTGAAATGTGATGCCAGCTCCCGGGGATCGACCCGGTTTCGTTCACCGACAAAATCAATAACCCGTAACTCTATTTCACCCAGCCAGTCATTAAACAGGCCGCGCAACTCCGGTGTGGCATATGAAGCCAGTTCATAGCTGTGGTTGATTGCACTCAGCACCTCTTTACTCATCTCAATGGGATTCACGCCTGAATCCGTGCATTCATTGATTCAGTACTCGACCATTTCGATGACTGGTTTGGATTCGTTGTTTGCCAAAAAAACATCATGCAATATTTTTTGACGCTCAGCCGGGTTGATATCAGCCACCAGCGAACTGAGCAGGCTGCCCAGAAGATCTTTTTTTTGGGCAACATTCATTGTGTCGAGTTCAACCGTTGCTTTTTCGTTCGTCACTCTTTAAATCTCCTTGCGGGGATTCAGCTTATTTTTTCAGCTCTTCCTGCATCTGCTTGAGCATTTTTTCCGCCAAATCTTTTCGGGCTGCAGGTTCAAGCATGCCAAACATCATGGACATGCATTTGGGCAGCATCTCCGTCATCATGGAGATTTTATCTTTTGGCCCCATGGATTGCATGTTTTTCATCATACCGTTCATCATGTCTCCCATCGGCGTCTGTCCCATCATTTTCTCCATCATCTCCATGCTCCTCTTTTTGTTTTTCGCGCAGTTCTTCAACCTCACGACGCAGTGCTCGTATTTCCTCCAACAATGCATCCTGGTTGGAGGGATCTCCCTGAAGGTTCTGATGAGATGAACCACAGCATCCACCATTTCGGTTAAAGATTCGGGAGATAAAATAGACAAAAATTAACATGCAGAGCAGTCCGAAAAACGGCATCAACCACATTCCGTACATGGGCCCCCAACCGGCTTGATTCCACCACATAATTACCCCCTGTTCCGATTAACGATTTTCAGTGACGGTGTTGCCCTGGTAATAGCATTGTCAAAACCCGCAGCACGGGAAATTTCACCAATAAGGTCATAGAGCTCCGAGGCGGTGAGACTGTAAAAAATAAAAGGTCCGTCCCGTCTGGTTGTTACTATTCCTTTTTCACGCATGGTCCTTAGATGAAAAGAGACCAGGGTCTGGGACAAACCGGTTTCTTTGATAATTTCAGTGACTGATCGAGATGATTTACCGATGGCATGAATAATTGCCAGTCGATTGGCATCCCCCAGTACTTTGATGAATTGTGCTAATTTTTTCATGGCTTATAAATGGATATTTATATGAATATTTACTCATATTGTAAGCAGTATATTTCCAATGTCAACTTTTAAAATACAGGTACCTTACAATCAAATGGAATCGGTTCCCACTTTCCTTTGGATGCGTGTATTAAATTTGATGAGGGATCATCCCGTATCCGCTGTATTCTTCGCTAAAATGAAGATAAACGACATCCAGAATATACCGGCAAGGGTGAAACGCTTGGCTTGGTTATTGAGATAGGAAATGCTTTAAGGGCAGGGGACACATTGTTGACCGCTGGTCCATCTGGAAAAATAGTCACCTTCTCCATTTGCTCAAGCATGTGTTAAGCCGAAAAGGGAGGAGGAAAGGCGGCAAGGATGGAAAACAAAAAAAAGGCTTTACTCCGCTACCTGCAGAATAAAGCCTTGGCAATTTCAGTGGTGCCGAAGGGGAGAGTCGAACTCCCACGAGCATACGCCCACTAGACCCTGAACCTAGCGCGTCTACCAGTTCCGCCACTTCGGCACGACGTGGGAGAATATGCTCGGCAAACAGGATTTTGTCAAGTATTTCTTTACTGGAAATGCAGAAAAGACGGTATCCGGGTATGAGGCCATAGCGGTCTATTTATCGTTGGGAATCCAATGAAATTGTATCGCAAAGAACGAACTGTTTGCGAGTTTTGTTCAGGTGGAGTACATATCGCGCTCTGATGAGTTGTTCAATGGGAGTATCGGGAATAGGGATAAAAAGAGCACGGAGTGTTTGTTTCTCTTACCTAAAGTTTAAGTCGGGCAGGCTATGGAAATATATACAGATCTGAAGCAGATACATCAGCCGTTTTCCAATGCCTTTGTGACGATCGGCAATTTTGACGGTGTTCACCTCGGCCACCAGATGTTGTTTTCCGAGGTTGTGGGCAAGGCATATAATCAGGGAGGCACCAGTGTCGCCGTGACGTTTGACCCTCATCCTCTTAAAGTTCTGCGACCTGATGGCATCCGGTTGATCTCCACCACTGAGCAGAAGATTAATCTGATTCGGATGGCCGGCATTGATCATTTGGTGATTATTCCGTTTACCCGGGAGCTTGCCGCAACAACAGCCACCGATTTTGTCGATACTGTTCTTGTCCGGACCATTGGTCTCAAAGAGCTGGTCGTCGGGTATGATTATGCCTTCGGCAAGGGGCGGCAGGGAAATATTGATTTTCTTCGGGCCCGTGGCCGCGAGTTGGGCTTCCCCGTGACCGTTGTCGAAGCCCATTATGAAAATGGTATGCTGGTTTCCAGTACCAAAATTCGGGAGCTGGTCACCGAGGGAAGGATGGTGGATGCCCGCCGCTTGCTGGGACGATGCTACCAGATTCATGGCGAGGTACAGCGGGGAAGACAGCGCGGCGGCCGGGAACTTGGTTTTCCCACCGCCAACCTGAAGATAAGCGAAGAAGATCTCTGCCCCAAGAAGGGAGTGTATGTCACCCAGGTCGTCTATGGAGGCAAGGTCTTCGGCGGTGTTTCAAATATTGGCTATAATCCAACTTTTGGGGAAAATAAACTGGTGGCGGAAACCCATATTTTTGATTTCAATAGTGATATCTACGGCCATCCCATCAAGATTAATCTGCTGCGCTATCTCAGGGGTGAAAAGAAATTTGACACGGTGGCGGATCTGGTCGCGCAGATCAAAATGGATATTGTGACTGCTCGGCAGGTTCTTCTTGAGGCAGGCAATGAACCCTTGTTTTCCTGCGAGGACAGATGGTCAAAGTAAAACGAATTATAATTGGAATTATAACTTGATACGTTGTTTTTTCCTACGGAATGCTTGCCTCTTGTGGATTTATGCATAATGTATATAACCTAAATCTTGCAGTTATCCGGCATTCGAACGTCGATACAAGCACATCTACTGCGTCGGATTCACGAATTTCGTGCTCGATGTACAACCAGTACACCTGTGCCGAAATTCGTGTTCCTTCTTGTATCTGCACATGTCTCAACGTTCTCGGTGCACGAACAACTGCAG
>WGCP01000178.1 GCA_015493715.1 Desulfobulbaceae bacterium | reverse complement strand
GCGGCCCTTGATGATAAGGTCCTGCCCGGCGATGGTGGGTGTGGAAAATAATAGCCCCCTTCCGCGTGTTTTGTGCCGACTTCTGTATTGTGAATATGGTTTAACTCTCTCGGAGAGTATCACTTATACGCCTTGCTTCGATAAGGTAATTCGGTGCATTCCACGATTTTTCCGCTGCCTTATGTTTTTTCGCATCAGATCGTAACCCATAAGGCGGCAACTCTGTTTTTACCTTTCATGGAGCAGGATACGTGAAGAAGAACCACAGCGAATATTCCGATAGCCTCCTCGTTCATTTCCGTCGGGTTGAACAGCTGCGCAACGAGGCATTGCAACTGGAGTCTTTTGATTTGAATGGTCGTCAGCTCTACGACCTGGAAGCCCTGCTCAACCGAGCTTGCTATCCTCTGGCCGGTTATCTTGACCGGGAGGATTATACTTCCGTCCTGAGCAAAATGAAACTGGCCGACGGTACCATTTGGCCCATGCCGATCTGTCTTGATGTTTCCGAAGACTTTGCCGGAGCTATCCAGGTGGGACAGCGGTTGGCTTTAAATGATGCGGAAGGCTTTCTGCTTGCCCTGTTGACGGTGACTGATGTCTGGCGACCTGATAAACGAGATGAGGCCGAGGCGGTTTACGGCACGGCCGATGGAGATAAACACCCCGGAGTAAAAATACTCTATGAACAGGTGGGTTCCTGGTATATCGGCGGAACCCTTGAGGGGGTTACCCTACCCATTCATTATGATTTTCGGGACCTGCGGTTGACACCTTCGGAAACTCATCGTCGTTTCCTCCAGTATGGCTGGCGGAGGGTTCTGGGCTTTCATACCCGTGAGTATTTGAACTGCGCTCATCGGGAGATGGTGCTTACGGCCGCCAGAGAGGTGGGCGCATCAATTCTTCTCCATCCGGCAGTGGGCATGGACCATCCCGGCAATATGGAGCATTACACCCATGTCCATTGTTACCAGGAGTTTGTGCGCCAGTTTCCCAAAAATATTATTCTACTCAGTATCCTGCCGCTGGCGGAACGGTTTGCCGGGCCCCGGGAAGCACTCTGGCAGGCCATGATTAGAAAGAATTACGGCTGCAGCCATTTTATAGTAGCCGAGGACCACGGCGACCCTTTTTCCGGAAGCAGTGGCGACCTTTTTTATCCCAGGGGAGCGGCCCAGAAACTGGTCGCTTCGGTTGCCGAGGAAACCGGCATTGCGATGGTGCCCGAACGTCGTATGGGCTATGTTGAGGAAAAGGCCTGCTATGTTTTTCTTGATGAACTGGAAGATCATTCCGCATGCAAGGATATAACCACCGAGGAGTTTAGGCGTCGTCTGGAGCGGGGACTTGAGATTCCTGCCTGGTATGCATATCCCGGGGTTGTTGATGAGTTGCGGCGAGCTTTTCCTCCCCGGTCAAAGCAGGGGTTCACTATTTTTCTGACCGGACTCTCCGGATCGGGGAAATCCACCATTGCCAAGGTGCTGATGGTCAGGTTCATGGAGATGCGGGACCGGCCGGTTACCCTTCTGGACGGTGACATCGTCAGGAAAAACCTTTCGTCCGAGTTGAACTTTTCCAAAGAGCACCGGGAAATCAATGTGACCAGAATTGGATTCGTTGCCGGCGAAATAACGAAAAACGGCGGCATTGCCCTGTGTGCGCCAATCGCGCCCTATGAAGAATCACGGCGTAAAAATAGACAATTGATCAGCCGTTACGGAGGCTATATTGAAGTTCATGTGGCCACCCCGCTTGAGGTCTGTGAAAAGCGTGATCGTAAAGGCCTGTATGCCAAGGCAAGGGCAGGATTAATCCAGGGGGTCACCGGCGTGTCTGATCCGTACGAGGCACCGAAAAACCCGGAGCTCACCATAGATACATCGGCCATGACCCCGGCGGAAGCCGTGCAGGAGGTTTTTTTGTATCTTGAAGAACAGGGATATATTGTGTGAATCTGCAGAAAAGAGTGGCGGCTTCCATGAAAAACTCAGGGCGATCATCTTTCCGTCTCTCGCAAGAGTGCGGTATCGGCCTGCTGCTGCTCATCGGTTTCCCTTTCTTTTTCGTCGGCGGTCCGGGGTATCATGCCGGCCGCTCGTTTAAATCCGCCTGGGATCTCGGCCATATTCTTTTCTTTTTCCTGGCGACCCGACTATTTCTCCTCGTTACGGCAAAACGACGAGGGAATAAACGGAGTCGGTTCCTGTTCCTTAAGATTTGTGCATCGGTTTTTGTCCTGGGGATTCTTATTGAATTGATACAGAAAGCTCTGGGTGGCCGTACCGTTGATGGATGGGATGTCTACCGTGATCTTCTGGGCTGCGTGAGCGCATATATTGCTCCTGAGATATTTCCCGTTGTCAACAGAAGCTTTATTCTTCCGGCCATTGGAGTTATGTTTTTGCTCATATGCGCCTTGTGGCCGTTTTTTCGTTCCTTTGTCGATGAAGGTATTGCCCGTCGTCAGTTTCCGGTATTGGCTGACTTTGAAACTCCCTTTGAGCAAAATCGTTTCAGCCCCGGCAGCAGGGTACAACGTGAAAAAGAGGTTGCTTCCCATGGTCGTTTTTCCCTGCGTATTCAACTGACAACGGCCACCTATTCAGGCGCGTCACTTTTTTATTTTCCCCATGACTGGAGTGGGTATACTACACTAAATTTCAGTGTATATAATTCCGGAAAGAAACAACTGTCCCTGCATTGCCGTATTCATGATATTCATCACCTCCAACATGGAATGCGTTTTTCAGATCGTTTCCACCGGCTGTTTGTCCTGCATCCCGGATGGAATCAGTGTCATGTTTCTCTTGCAGCCGTCCGGGCGGCTCCTGCAACACGACAAATGGATATGGCCCATATTCAGTCGTTTGCCTTCTTTGTTGTCAGGCAGGCCCGGCCCCATGTAATATATGTGGACAATATATATCTTGACAGGTGATATCCCGTGCAACTGTATAGACCCCGCTCCTTTTTCGCCCTGTTGTTGACCGGTTTTCTCTTTGTGGTCCTGCCTTTGCTGACGGCCCTGTTCAGCTCGGTACAGATTTTGGACGGCCTGCTCAAGCAGGGCGCACTTGCCGTGTATAGTTCGGTGGACAGAACCAGCAGTATACGTCGGATTGCCGATCTTCTCCGGGACCAGGAGCGGAAGGCTCGACTCTATAATGTACTGGGGGAACCCTCGCAGCTGGATGCGGTCAATAAGGTTCATCAGGACCTGGAAGAGGCCTTTGCCCATCTTTTTATTATCGGTAATGATAAGGATCTGACAAAACTTCTCTTAAAGGTGCAGGCGGAAGATAATTATATTATCGCCGTGCTCAACAGCCCCGCCGGCAGCCCGATGCAGAGAAAAAAAGAGCTGATACGGGTGCTTGATCGTTACCAGGATATCGACGCCCTGACGACAAAATTGACGGCCGTCAGTAGTCAGGTGATAAGCGACGAGGTCGCCCTGCTCCGGGAAAAGGTCAGTCAGGGGAAAAAAACGCTCGCCTGGCAAACCTCTGGATTGATCGGCTTCAGTGTTCTTTTTCTTGTTCTCTTTCTTACCCTGATCCTGCGTCCGATCCGCCAAATGGATCGGGGTATTGAAAGCCTCGGCAACGGAGATTTTACCACGCCCGTCAAGGTCTCCGGTCCGCGTGATCTTGAGGCCCTAGGTGAACGACTGGACTGGTTGCGCAGGCGGCTGGCTGAACTTGATCGAGAAAAGATAAAGATGATTGCCCATATCTCCCACGAATTGAAAACCCCCCTCTCCTCTATCAAAGAAGGCGCAGGGCTCTTGCGCGATGAGATCGTTGGGCCGATGAATCCTTCCCAGAAAGATGTAGTCGCCATTTTGGACAAAAATAGTGATAAGCTGCAGAAGCTCATTGAAAATATTCTTGATTTTAATATGTCGCAGGCCAGGAAGGCCCCGGCAAAAATGCAGGACCTTCGTTTTGATGAAATAATCCGAACGGTGGCGGATGACCATAAAAATTCCATGCTTGCCCGAAATGTCACCCTCTATTTGAAGCTTTCCGATATAACGCTTGCCGGCGATGTGGACCAGCTGAAAACAGTCGTTGATAATTTACTGTCCAATGCTGTAAAGTTCACCCCGGACGAGGGTGCTATACGAATTGAACTGAAAAAAGTTGATCATAAAGCCGTTTTTATTATTGAAGATACGGGAGTAGGGATAGACCGAGAAGATCGATCTCGCATTTTTTCACCCTTTTTTCAGGGGAAAGAGGCAAAAAAGGCTGTTGTAAAAGGATCGGGCCTCGGTCTTGCAATAGCAAAAGAATATGTGCAGAATCACGGGGGGACGATTCGCCTGCTTTCTAGTGATGCAGGTGCTCGTTTTTCTATAATTTTGCCGATACTGTCATGAGAACTATCAATGAAGACGATTATTTTTTTATTCTGCTGCTCCGTTGTTTTAGGCGGATGTGTTGCTGTTCAAAGACAGGCAGGTGAGCTGGATAACCTGCTGGAACCGACCGTTGTCTTTCACGCAAGCGACGGCAGCTCCATTCTGTCCTGCTTAAATGATATCGGCTCCTTGCGAAGCCGGGAGTTCAACCGGTATTTCCAGGAAGCTGAAACCAGGGTCAATGAGGGCAAGGATGAAGATAAGCTGCGTTTTATATGCTTAAGTCTCAATGATAAGGCAAGCTACAGGCAGTTTAAGCAGGGTGTGGCCCTGTTGAAGCAGTATATCAAGGAGCATCCCGACTCCCGGGAAGAATTGAGCGGCTTGATGAGTCTGATTGATCGCCTCGATAAAGCTAAGGTGACCAGGTGGAGTGGTCGCAAAAAGATGCTTGATGAAAAAGAAGAACTTGAGGCCGAGGTGGCTTCCCTGCAGGCACGGGTGGAGGCCCTTTTGCGGGATCATGAGCAGAATGTGGTGAAAATTCAAGAATTGCACAATCAAATTGAACAGCTTAAAAATATTGAAAATATCATAAAGAACAGGGAGCATGGTTCATGAAGATGGCTGGATACAGAGTACTTCTGGTGGACGATGAGGAGGACCTCCTCAGTCTCTGGAAAGTACGACTGGCAAGCAATGGGTATGAAGTTATCACGGCTCTCAGTGGTGAAGAGGCATTGACCAAATTTTCGGTCAGTAATCCACATCTGGTGCTGACTGATCTGCGCATGCCCGGCATCGATGGTATGGCCCTTTTTGAGGCGATACGGGAACGGAACAAGGCCGTTCCTGTTATTATTATTACGGCCCATGGTTCCATTCCCGAGGCGGTTGAGGCGACCCGCCAGGGTGTTTTTTCATTTTTGACGAAACCGGTTGATGGGAAAGTCCTCTTGGAAGAAGTGGAAAAGGCGCTGCAGTTTTCCACAGGTGGGGCTGAGGTGTCGGTCGAAGACGAGGCTGAATGGCGCCGGGATATTATCTCTAAAAGCGCCAGTATGGAAGAGTTACTCTCCAGGGCCAAGCTGGTGGCGGATACCGACACCACCGTGTTGATACGGGGTGCTTCCGGGACGGGAAAAGAGTTACTTGCCATTGCTATCCACCGGGCCAGTTCTCGTCGTGACGGACCTTTTATCCCCGTCAATTGCACCGCCATACCCGAATCGCTGTTGGAGTCGGAACTGTTTGGTCACGCCAAGGGCTCTTTTACCGGAGCATCCCGCAGTTATGCCGGGCTTTTTCAGTCGGCTCATGGCGGAACCATGTTCCTCGATGAGATAGGAGATATGCCTCTTCATCTGCAGGTGAAACTGCTGCGGGTGCTGCAGGAGCGGGTGATACGACCCGTAGGCAGCACAGAACCTGTGCCGGTAGATGTTCGTATTGTTTCCGCAACCCATAGAAATCTTGAAGAGGCTATTGAGCAGAAGAAATTCCGGGAAGATCTTTTTTATCGACTGAATGTGGTCAGCCTTGAGTTGCCTCCGTTAAATGAGCGAAAAGAAGATATACCTCTGCTGGTCGATTATTTTATCAATAACCTGATCGATGATTCCGAACGTCAGGTGAAGAAATTTTCATCGGAGGCCATGCAGCTTTTGCTTGATGCCGCCTGGCCTGGTAATGTCCGTCAGCTTTACAATGTTGTTGAGCACGCCGTTGCCCTGTCGACTTCACCGTTTATTTCCGAAGATCTTCTCCACGATGCCATTAAGCAGCATCAGAGTAAAATTCTTCCCCTTGCCGAGGCAAGGCGACAATTTGAACAGCAGTATCTGATTCAACTGCTGCAAACCACCCGTGGTAATGTGTCCCAGGCGGCACGAATGGCCCATAGAAATCGAACTGATTTTTATAAGCTTCTCAACCGGCATCACATCGTCCCGGCGCTTTTCAAAAGCTGATCCCTGTCTTGTTTTTGAGACGGTGGGATTGCTATCTGATAGTTGTCGCGTAAAAACAACATGAAGGGTTGTCGCTCGTTGGCGACTTTTGTTGCTTTTCATTGACCGGCAGTGACAGTTATCGATTGTTGTGAAGTCCGGTTTGGCGGCAGGATTGGAGAAGGAAGTTTATGCGCCTCTAATCAGGCCTAATCGGCACGAAGTTGGCTGTTTTGTTTTCGGCTATGATTACAACTCGATAGGGGCTGGGGGCCTGCGAGTCAAGAGGGAAGGGTTGTTTTTCGGGGTGCAAAAGAAGTTATTTTTTTTATGCCTTCCCTGGACTTTGTGGCATGAAATGTGCTTTAAAATAGAGAATTGAGTAATTTTTTTTCTTCTTTCAGCGGAGAATAACGCATTCCCATGGACACGCTACCATCTTTATCAGGCCCCCGAATATTTGGGGGCGCTGTATTTTTTATGCTCTGTTCCTTCCTTTTTTGTGGAACAGGCGGTGGTGTCTCTGCTGCGCAGGCTTCCCAGCAGGTAAGTTTTTCCTGGCGGGCCAATCCGCAGGACGACAATGTTGTGGGATATCGACTCTATTATGGTCCTGGATCACGATATGACGGCGGTGGTCATTTGAAGTCAGGCTTTATCTACGACTATTATCTTGATTTTTCCACTTCCCAGCGTTGCCGGACAACCAAGTCGGGACCGGTCTGTGAGCAATATAGAGACAATGAAGTTCGCTGTGAAGGCCTGAATACGGAAACGCCCAAATGCACGCTCTATGGTCTGGTGGGTGGATATAAGTATTTCACCATGACCGCCTATAACGCCCAGGCGGAAAGTGCATATACCAAGGAGCTGAAGTCTTATTTTGGCTTATATGGAGGAGACCCTGGAAATTTACCCGGTATAGTTGGCACGCTACACGCTGTCTATACGCTGCTTCTCCCCTGATT
>WGCP01000177.1 GCA_015493715.1 Desulfobulbaceae bacterium | reverse complement strand
GGAGATAATGTTCGGAAAAGTGGTTTTTTTGAGCAAGGGTATGGTGGAAGAAGCTAGACAAGGGAGAACAAAATTATTTCTGATATTTGCGGACGGCCCTGTTGTGTTCGGTCAGGGTGCTGGAAAATTGATGGCTGCCGTTATTTTTTGAGACAAAATAGAGGGCGGGAGAAGCTGCGGGATGAAGTACTGCTTCCAGGGCGGCTCTGCCGGGATTACATATAGGGCCTGGAGGCAATCCGTCGATAACATAGGTATTATAGGGTGTTGCCCGTCGGAGGTCCTTCCGGGTCAGGTTGCCGTTAAAATCAGGCAGGCCGTAGATGACGGTTGGATCAGACTGCAGACGCATGGATCTGTTCAGCCGGTTGAGAAAGACGCGGGCGATCAGCGGCCGTTCGGCGGGATTGGCTGTTTCCTTCTCCACGATGGAGGCAAGGGTGACGATCCGGTGCCGGGTCAGAATTGATTTTTTTTCGGGCGCTATTTCTTTCCAGACGTGGAGGAAACGGTGAACCATGGTGGTAATAATGGTTGTAGCGTTGCTTTTCCCCCGTATGAGGGCATAAGTGTCCGGAAAGAGATAGCCTTCGAGTTGGTCCTGTTGGACGCCAAGGTGATGAATAAATGCAGGGTCCCTGCACAGGGTAAGAAATTTCGCACTGTTCACCCAACCATTCTCGGCAAAAACGGCCGCAACTTCCTCCATGGTCAGCCCTTCGGGGATGGTCACCAGGTGTTGAACCGCTTTGCCCCGGGCAAGAAGCTCAAGGACTTCAGCCGGTCGCAGGCCTCGGGGAATGGAAAATTCACCGGCCTGCAGCCTGGTTCCTGCATGGGTAAGCCGGGCAAGAACCAGGAACCGAATATCATTACGGATGAGTTCATGCTCGGCCAGTAAAGCGCCGATTCGTCGGACGCCGGCGCCTTTGGGAATAACGACGGTCACCGTCCCGGAGCCGGGGGCCGGGGTGGTGACATACAGTGCATACCAAGCGCCGAAACCTCCGGCAACAAGCAGGAAGAGACCCAGGATCCAGAATAGCAACGAGCGCATTTTCAGACTACCCTAAACGAGAATCCAGTCCAGTTGTTACGCCTTTTTCTTTTTTCTTTTTTTCCCTCCGGCGTTTTTCTTCGGTGTTCCCTTATTGTTGAGCTCCCCCAGGGCGATCTCGACAACCTCGTCCATGTGTTTGACAGGCATGAAGGTAATCTTTTTGCGGAGTTCCTCCGGGATGTCTACCAGGTCTTTTTCATTCTCATCCGGAATGATAATTTTGGTGATGCCGGCCCGCAGTGCCGCCAGCGCCTTTTCCTTGAGCCCGCCGATAGGGAGAACCCGGCCTCGCAGAGTTACCTCGCCGGTCATGGCCACGCCCTTTTTCACCGGCTGGCCGAGGATTGCCGAATACAGGGCAGTGGTCATGGTGATACCGGCCGATGGCCCGTCTTTGGGGATGGCACCGGCCGGAACATGGATGTGAATATCAATGGCGTCAAAATACTCCGGTTCCACATTGAGCATCGTATTACGGCTGCGGCAGTAACTGAGCGCGGCCTGGGCGGATTCCTTCATGACATCACCCAGCTGCCCGGTGAGGATCAGTTTTCCTTTGCCGGGCAGGATAGTGGTTTCAATATGCAGCAGCTCGCCGCCCACCTCGGTCCAGGCCAGGCCGACGACCAGACCCGGTTGGGACAGGGTGTCCAACTCGGTTTCCGGTAGATACTTGAGCGGGCCAAGGTATTTTGACAGGGTGTTTTTTGATACCGTATACGGTCCTTTGCCTCCCTCGGCGATCTTACGGGCGATCTTGCGGCATATCTTGCCCAGTTCCCGTTCAATATTTCGGACCCCCGCCTCATGGGTATAATGGCTGATGATCAGCTTTAAGGTGTTGTCATCAAGCCTGATCTGTCTTGCTTTCAGGCCGTTTTCCTTGATTTGTCTCGGCAGCAGGTAGCGGCGGGCAATGACCATTTTTTCTTCCAGGGTATAGCCGGAAAGCTGGATCACCTCCATTCGGTCAAGAAGCGGCCCGGGGATGGTATCAAACCGGTTGGCCGTAGTAATGAACATTACCTTGGATAGATCAAAGGGCAGGTTCATGTAATGGTCGGAAAAGGTATAATTCTGCTCCGGATCAAGAACCTCCAGCAGGGCCGAGGAGGGATCGCCCCGGTAGTCGTCGCCGATTTTGTCGATCTCATCAAGCATGAAGACCGGATTATTGGTCTTGACGTTTTTTAGCCCCTGCAGAATACGGCCGGGCAGGGCGCCGATATAGGTACGCCGATGGCCTCGAATCTCCGCCTCATCCCGCATGCCGCCCAGCGACAGGCGGTAAAACTTACGTTCCATGGCCTTGGCAATGGCCTGGCCCAGCGAGGTCTTGCCCACGCCCGGAGGGCCGACAAAACAGATAATCGGCCCCTTGGTCTTTTTATTGAGCTTGCGCACGGCCAGATACTCCAGGATCCGTTCCTTGATTTTATCCAGACCATAATGGTCCTCATCCAGGACCTTGGCCGCTTCTTTCAGGTCGAGACGGTCCTTGGATGATTTTTTCCAAGGCAGGTCCAGAAACCAATCGAGATAGGTGCGGACAATATTTGCTTCGGATGCGTCCGGATGCATCATCTCCAGGCGCTTGAGCTGTTTTTTCGCCTCTTTTTTGGCGTACTTGGGCATCTTCTTTTTTTTCAGGCTTTTCTTGAGCTCATCGATTTCCTGGGAATAGGCGTCCTCGTCGCCGAGCTCCCGTTTTAAGGCCTGCATCTGTTCCCGAAGGAAATATTCCCTCTGGGAGCGAGACATCTCTTCCTTGGCATCGGACTGGATCTTGGCCTGGACCGTGGATACCTCAAGTTCCTTGTTAAGCAGGTCCGCCACCAGTTTCAGCCGTTTCACCGGGTCACCGGTTTCCAGGATTTGCTGTGACTCGGCAATTTTCAGACGCAGGTTGGAACCGACCAGATCGGCCAGGCGGCCGGGTTCCTCGATATTATTGATGATCATCATCAGGTCCGAAGACAGAATACCGCGCAGGGACATAATCTTTTCCGTCTGCTCGCGTACGGTTCGCATCAGCGCTTCAACCTCAACGGTGATCTCTTCGG
>WGCP01000176.1 GCA_015493715.1 Desulfobulbaceae bacterium | reverse complement strand
TTTGCCGGTGCCATCACCAAGACCAGGATATTTAAGGACGTTCTGCCGGATTTTAAGGGCTTGAGCCTGTGGAACAAGATTGATGCCCGCCAGGATGATGCCATCTTACGGGCAGTGGCGCAAAGCCTTGAACAGGAGGGTATTCGGGTACTGGCTTCGACCATTTATCTGGAACATCTGCTTTTTCCTGCGGGTGTGTTAACGCGGAAAAAACCTTCCGCCGGTGAGGTCGAGGATATTCACTTCGGCTGGAAAATCGCCAGGGAGATAGGCCGTCTCGATATCGGCCAGTGTGTTGTTGTCCGGGCGCGAACCGTGTTGGCGGTCGAGGCCATTGAGGGCACGGATGCGACCATCAGGCGGGGTGGAAAATTGGCCGACAAGGGGGCCGTGGTCGTAAAGCTCAAAAAACCGGGCCAGGATTTTCGTTTTGATCTGCCGGCCACCGGCAGTGCAACCATTGCAACTTTAGCCGAAGTAGGCGGGAAGGTGCTTGCCGTTGAAGCGGGACAATCACTTCTTTTTGATCGGGAGGCGATGATCGCCGCTGCCGACCAGGCCGGTATTGCCGTGGTCGGCGTACGGGATGAGGAAGACGGCGTCCTTACCTGGTGATTTTTATATCGGCCTGATTTCTATTCTGTCGCGCAGGTATTTTTTTACCTCGCCGATGGGCACTTCCTTACGATGAAAGATACCTGCCGCCAGAGCGGCTTCCGCATCGGTTTTTGTGAAGACCTCCAGGAAATGTTCGGCGCTGCCGGCCCCGCTTGAAGCAATAACCGGTATGGATACGGCTGCATGTACGGCGTTGATCAGCTCCAGGTCAAAGCCGGAATTGGTGCCGTCTTTGTCAATACAGTTTAACAGAATTTCTCCTGCTCCCAGCTGTTCGCAAACCCTGGCCAGAGTTACGGCATCAAGATCCCTTCCTTCCCGACCGCCTTTAATGGTGCACTGATACCAGCAGTATTTTTCACCGGCGGGTCCGGGAAAGGCCGTTTCCATGACCGGGTGGGCGACCATATTCGGCGAGTCGACATAGACCCGTCGCGGATCAACCGAGATTACCACAGCCTGATTGCCGTACACCCCGGCAATCTGTTCAATGGAGCTCATGCCGGTGGCTTTGCCGGTTTTGAGAACCTCTTCGACGATGAGCACCGCATCCGAGCCGATGGATATTTTATCGGCGCCGGAACGGAAATATTCCGCCGCCACTTCCAGAGCCGTATAATGACGACCATTTCGGTCGGTAAAATCACGGATACCACCGCCGATAGTGAGGGGGACGAAGACATTTTTCGAGGTCTGCCGGAGGACCTCTATCATGGGCATATCTTCAAGGGGAAAATCCCTGAAGGCCGTGATGTTGAGAAAGGTGATTTCATCGGCACCCTGCCGGTAGTATTCTTCGGCCAGTTGCACCGGCTTGCCCAGGTTGCGAACGTCGCCTTTTTCGCGAACATCATACTGATCGCCCTTGGTAACGACCAGATCCCCCTGATCGTTGGAGCGGACATCGAGACAGGCGATGATACGCTTGGCAAGCTTTGTGGTCTGCGGACAGTGTTGCGGACGGATGGCCTCCTGAGAGCTTTGCAGAAAATTTTCTAAAATTTTCAGACCGACCTTACCGCTTTTTTCAGGATGAAACTGGGTAGCGATAATGTTACCCTTCTGCACGGAACTGACAAATTCACAGCCGTAATCGGTGCTGGTCAGAACGGCATCCACATCGTCACATTCCACATAATAGGAGTGAACAAAGTAGAGTTTTTCCTCGCCGGTCAGATCGTTAAATATCCGGGAAGGCTGTCTGACCTTGTATCCGTTCCAGCCGATATGGGGGACCGAGAGATCGGTATCGAATCGTCGTACCCGGCCCGGCAGAAAATCCAGGCCCGGCATGTCCGGCGCCTCTTCGCTGGAACCAAACAGGGCCTGCAGCGCTACACAGATGCCGAAAAACGGTTTGTCTTCCTTGAGATAGGCAAGCAAAGGTTCGATGAGCTGTTTATCCCGAAGGATCTGCATCATGGCACCGAAATTTCCGACTCCGGGAAAGACCAGTTTTTGCGCCTTGGCGATGTCGGCGCCGTTTGCGACCAGTTCCACGCTTTCGCCCAGTCGTTCCAGGGCGTTGATGACGGAGCGGACATTGCCGGCGCCGTAGTCAAGAAGAGTAATCATCCGATTGCCTCATAGGGATTGGTGAATTTAATTTGAGCAAGATTAATACTCTATCGCACAGGCTGTGGACAAGGCAAGAAAAATAAAGAGAGAACAGAGGAAAAGTATGCAGGCCATTATTCTGGCAGCCGGGTTGGGTACCCGACTGCGACCATACACATTGATACGGCCCAAGCCGCTGTTTCCCATACTCAATCGGCCATTGTTGCACAGGCTGCTTGATATGCTTGCAGCCGTCGGTTGTCGACGGATTATTGTCAACTGTCACCATCTGGCCACCCAGGTCCGGGATGCGCTTGGCCCGTATTCTGAGGTGATCTGCCAATATGAGCCAAAAATTCTCGGAACCGGCGGCAGTCTGCGCCTGGCCCTGAACCATCTTGATGATGAACCGCTGCTGGTCATGAACGGTGATATCGTTCATTCCATCGATCTTGCCGCACTTTATACGCATCATTGTTGCTCCGGGAATATGGTCACTATGGCCGTTCATAATTATCCCCGCTTTAATACTGTTTCCGTTGCCCATGATCGTGTATTGTCCTTCCAACCCGTGACCGGAGCGCCCCAGCTGGCCTTTACCGGCATCCACGTGGTTGAGCCGCAGGCTCTGCTGGAGATTCCCGGGCACTCCTTTTTTCATATCATAGACCTGTATCAGAAGCTTGCCGGCCGGGGCCGGGTCGGCATCCTGCGGGTGGACGATGGCTTCTGGCGCGATATCGGCACGCCTGAGGATTATCTGCAGTTGCATGGAGATTTATTGACCGGGTCTTGTGAGATGTCGTTTGCCGGTAAGGGGGAAATACGAGGCAACTGGTTGTCGGCCGGTGACGTCCATATGGCTAATGGTGTTGAGCTCTCCGACTGGGGATGCCTTGGCCACGGCGTACGGGTTGGGGAAGGGGCGCGGCTTGCCCGTTGCGTAGTCTGGGACGGGGTGGAAATTGCCCCGGGCAGCAGGATTGAGGATGCCATTGTCACCGGATCCGTCCTGAAGGCGGCCTTGAGTTAGTCCGTTTTTTTGGTTGTATGATCACGACCCTGGAAATAGTTGATCCAGGAGGAGTTGTGTTCCAGGGCCCAGTCCTTGGGCGGAAGGATCGCTGTCCCTCCGAGATCGTCCAGGGTTGTGTTTGGATCAAGACGCTGATACATGCGCACATAAAAACAGCGACGCTCCGGGAACACCTCGCACCTGCCGCCGTTGCTGCCTCCGCAGGGACCGTTGACCAGTTTTTTCGG
>WGCP01000175.1 GCA_015493715.1 Desulfobulbaceae bacterium | reverse complement strand
GAACTGCTTGCAGCCGACCAGGATACGGAAACCGGCATCAGGGAGCAGCGGCAACGGGTGAAGGCTTTACAAAGGAAACTTACGCAAATTGAGGGCCCCGAGGCAAGAACGCTTGAACAGTTGGCGGAATATCTGCTGACTAAAAGCGTCTGGATAATCGGCGGCGACGGATGGGCATTTGATATCGGTTACGGCGGTCTGGATCATGTACTGGCCCAGGATCGGAATGTCAACGTGCTGGTGGTGGACACCGAGGTCTATTCCAACACCGGCGGCCAGGCCTCAAAGGCGACCCCCATCGGCGCTTCCGCAAAATTCGCCACCAGCGGTAAGGCCATTGCCAAAAAAGATCTCGGCCTGATGGCCATGAACTACGGCCATGTCTATGTGGCCAGTGTTGCCTTCGGGGCCAAGCCCGACCAGACAGTCAAGGCCTTTGTCGAGGCGGCCTCGTATCCCGGCCCCTCTCTCATCATCTGTTACAGCCATTGTATTGCCCATGGTTATGACCTGAAATTTGGTCCGGCCCAGCAGAAACGGGCCGTAGACAGCGGGGTCTGGCCGCTGTACCGCTACGATCCCAGACGGGCGGCAGCCGGAGAACCGGGTCTGATTGTCGACGCCGCCGGTGATAAAATTCCGGTCAGTGAATATACCCAAAACGAAACCCGCTTTCGGATGGTGAAAAAAATCGATCCACAGGGTTTTGAGCTGTACAGCCGCAAGGCCCAGTCAGGGGCCAAAAAGAGGATGGCCATGTATCGTTATCTCGCCAATATCCGCCTGCCGGCTGACGAAGGTAGTGAAAATTAATCGTTCAGGCCTGGAAATATCATGGCAACAACACTGAAATCAAGAGGCACTACTATGAAATATATCAAATGGTTTAAGGAATTAGGCATTGAGGATGTTCCGGAGGTCGGCGGCAAGAATGCATCTCTTGGCGAAATGTACCAAAACCTGACCGAAGAAGGCGTACGGGTGCCCAACGGCTTTGCCGTCACCGCATCGGCCTACAAGTATGTCCTTGATGCCAACAAGGCCTGGGATAAACTCCACGCCGAGCTTGATGATTTTGACCCTGATAATGTCAAGGAACTGCAGGCACGGGGCAAGAGGTGTCGGGAGATCATCTATTCCTGTGAGATTCCGGCAGACCTGCAGGACGAGATATGTCGTGGCTATGCGGCGTTGAAAGATGAGTATGGTGACACGGTATCGCTGGCGGTCCGCTCTTCGGCAACGGCCGAGGACTCCCCGGAGGCCTCCTTTGCCGGTCAAAACGACACCTATCTCAATATCGCCTCGGAAGAGGCCCTGATCGATGCCTACAAACGTTGCCTGGCCTCGAATTTTACCGACCGCTCCATCCATTATAAGTTTGACAATCATTTCGATTATTACAAGGTGTACCTGAGTGTCGTGGTCATGAAGATGGTCCGTTCCGACATGGGCGCCAGCGGGGTCATGTTCAGCCTGGATACGGAAACCGGCTTCAGGGACGTGGTGTTTATTAACGGTACCTGGGGCCTGGGGGAAAACGTTGTCCAGGGCACCATTGATCCGGACAGCTTTTATGTCCACAAGCCAACATTTAGCCAGGGATTTCGCTCGGTCCTCAAGAGACGGCTGGGAAAAAAGGAACTGAAGATGATATTTACCGGCACGCTCAATCTTGACAACATTGCCGTCGAATATACCAAAAACATAGAAACACCTGCCGAGGAACGGGCACGTTTCTGCATCACCGATGAAGATGTCATGGTGCTGGCCGATTACGCCATCAAGGTGGAAAATCACTATTCGAAGAAGGCCGGTTTTCATAAACCCATGGATATGGAGTGGGCCAAGGATGGCGAAGATGGACATATCTATATGGTACAGGCCCGTCCTGAAACCGTTGAATCACAGAAGAAAGGGGCTATCCTTGAGATGTATCACCTCAAGGAACGGGGGACGATATTGACCACCGGTCGGGCCGTGGGCACCAAGATAGGCCGGGGCAAGGCCCATTACATCCCGTCTGCGGACCGGTTGAGCGAATTTCAACCCGGTGAGGTGCTGGTGGCCGACACCACTACGCCCGACTGGGAACCGGTCATGAAAACAGCCGCCGCCATTGTCACCAATCGCGGCGGCCGTACCTGCCATGCCGCCATCGTCAGTCGTGAGCTCGGCATACCGGCCATTGTCGGCACGGATAATGCCACGCAAAAACTCACCGACGGCCGGGAAGTGACGGTCAGCTGTGCCGAGGGGGAAACCGGGTATGTCTATGACGGCAGACTAAATTTTGAAATTATCCGGACCGATCTGAGCGCCCTGCCGAAAACGAAAACTGAAATCATGATGAATCTCGGCAACCCGGATCTTGCCTTCAGTCTTTCCTCTCTGCCGGTTGATGGTATCGGCCTGGCCAGAATGGAATTTATTATCAACGAATATATCAAAGCGCATCCCATGGCGTTGAAACATCCGGAAAAGGTAGACGAGCAGACGAGAAAAGAGCTTAAAGAGATCAGCGGGGCCTATGCCTCCATGGAGGATTTTTTTGTAAAAACCCTTGCCGAAGGGGTGGCCACCATTGCCGCCGCCGTCTACCCCAAGCCCTGTGTCGTTCGGATGAGTGATTTCAAGAGCAATGAATATGCGACCCTGCTGGGCGGGAAATTTTTCGAGCCGGAAGAGGACAACCCGATGATCGGTTTCCGAGGCGCTGCCCGGTACAGCAATCCGGCCTACGAGGAGGGATTCGCTCTTGAATGCGCGGCCATGAAGCGGGTACGCGATACAATGGGGTTTACCAATGTCATTTTGATGATCCCCTTTTGCCGCCGGGTTGAAGAGGGAGAGCAAGTCATCGACACCATGGCGAAATATGGGCTGCGACGTGGCGAAAACGGGCTCAAAATCTATGTGATGTGTGAAATACCGAACAATGTCATCCTGATAGATGGTTTCAGTCAAATCTTTGACGGGTTCAGTATCGGCAGTAATGACCTGACCCAGTTGACCCTGGGCGTGGACCGTGACAGTGAAATCGTGTCCTTTGATTATGATGAACGAGATCCCGG
>WGCP01000174.1 GCA_015493715.1 Desulfobulbaceae bacterium | reverse complement strand
GGGTTTGTTGGAGGGAATTTCTCAAGTATTTACTCTTCTCTATCCACAGGAAGACCGGGCAGGGGTTGATGGCCGGTAATCCGCCCGCTGTCATAGTGGCCGGAACGCATTCCGGCTGCGGCAAGACAACGCTTACCCTTGGGATCATGGCGGCATTGCGGGGGCGGGGTGTTGAGGTGCAGCCGTTCAAATGCGGACCCGACTTTATTGATCCCACCCTGCACAGGCAGATAACCGGACGCATTTCCAGGAATCTGGACGTGCGCATGTGCGGCGCCGATTTTGTCCGCCGGACCTTTGCAGCCCATGCCCCGGCAGCGGGTATTTCCGTGATCGAAGGGGTGATGGGGCTGTTTGACGGCGGTCATGGCTCGGCTGCACATCTGGCCGCGCTCCTTGGCGTGCCGGTCATCCTGGTGGTGGACGTCCGCTCGGCGGCCGAGAGTGTGGCGGCGGTTATTAAAGGATTTGAAACCCTTGAGCAAGGGATCCGGGTTGCTGGTGTCATCTTCAACCGGGTGGGCAGTCCGCGCCATCTGCAGTTGATTACCGATGCTGTCCGGGCCCATTGCCGGGCGGAGATCATCGGCGCTTTGCCAAGAGACAGTGGAATTTCCCTGCCGTCCCGGCATCTGGGTCTGCACATGGGACCCGAGATGGACCTGGACCAGGAGCGGCTGGCGGCCCTGATAAAAGATCATCTAGATCTCGACGGATTGCTGCAACTGGCCTCCACGACAGCGGCGGAATGCAAGGCCCCTGAACCGATAGAGGCTGCCGGCAAGTCACAACCGGCCCCTTCTGTCCGTCTGGGGCTTGCCCGGGATGAGGCCTTTTGTTTTTACTACCAGGACAATCTGGATATGTTGCAACAGGCAGGAGCCGTGATTGTACCGTTCAGCCCCCTGCATGACGATAACCTGCCGGAGAATCTGGATGGATTGTATTTAGGTGGCGGCTATCCGGAGTCGCATGCGTCCCTGTTGGCGGATAATGCATCTATGCGGGAGGATATTCTGCACTTTTCAAGATCCGGCAGGCCGGTGTATGCTGAATGCGGTGGTTTTATGTATCTCAGCGAGTCCATTGTCGATAGCCATGGCATGGAATATCCCATGGCTGGTGTTTATCCGGTGCGGGCAACAATGGGCAAGGGGTTGTGCAGGCTTGGCTACCGAGAGGTAACAATGCAGGTGTCTACGTTGCTTGGCCGGAAAGGAGACATCTGTTATGGCCATGAATTTCATTATTCGGAAATTGATCCTATGCCTGCGCAGGTGGAACGCGCCTTTGTCCTTGCTGATGGCCGAAGCGAGGGATACATAAGAGATAATACCCTTGCCGGATATGTGCACCTGCACTGGGGGCGGACGCCGGATGCGGCCCGTCGATTTGTCGCAGTAATGGACTCAAAATCCCATGAGAATACAGTATGAATACTCCTGAAATAAAAAAAATAGGACCGCTTGAGATCGAGGGCGAGAGCTTTCGCATCATCGAGGAGCAACTCGGCCCAACGGATTTTACCCCGGAAGAATTTGCCGTGGTCCGCCGTTGCATCCATGCCACCGGTGATTTTTCCTTTGCCGACAATATGCGCTTTTCCCAGGGCGCAATCGCGGCCGGACTTGCGGCCATCCGGGCCGGGAAAAATATTCTGGTCGATGTCAATATGGCGGCAAGCGGCATTTCAGCAGGATTGCTGAAAAAATTCGGAGGCCGGGTTATCTGCCGCATTGGTGAACCGGAGACGGTTATGCGGGCAAAAGAGGGGCAAAAAACTCGGTCCGAGGTGGCCATGGAGCGGGCGGCCAATGATAATATCGGTATTGTCGCCATCGGCAACGCCCCCACGGCCCTGTTGAAGGGCATGGAACTGCGAGAGAAGGGGATTTTTCTCCCCGATCTGGTTATCGGCGTGCCGGTTGGATTTGTCAATGCGGCAGAATCAAAAGAGATTCTTTCAGCGCAACCATATGCCTTCATTACGGCCCTTGGTCGCAAGGGTGGCACCCCGGTGGCCGTGGCCGCGGTCAATGCCCTGCTTCGCCTTGCCTGAACAGGGAAAATTGTGACGGAAGAGAAGAAAAAATTGAGATCCGGCTTTACCACCGGCGCCTGTGCGGCAGCGGCGGCCAAGGCGGCAACCCTGGTCCTGTTGCGGCAAAGGTTACTCGAATATGTGGAGATTCCATTTCCCACCGGTGATCGGCATGGTTTTTCGCTTCATTCCTGTGTCTGTCAGGACGGTCAGGTCACGGTATCGATTATCAAGGATGCGGGCGATGATCCGGACGTGACCAACGGCGCCGAAATTATCGCCATTGTTGAACAGGTAACTCCGCAGGCGGATGGTGACGAGTTGACCATTTCAGGCGGTCCGGGAGTGGGTCGGGTGACCAAACCCGGTCTGCCTGTAGCGGTGGGTAAACCGGCAATCAATCCGGTGCCGGAAACAATGATTAGGGCAGCGGTCAGAGAGGCGTTTGAAGAAGCCGGCATCGAGAAAATTCTCCCCTTACAGGTGACCATCTGCGTCACCGATGGCGAGATTTTGGCGGAAAGGACGCTCAATTCCCGGCTTGGCATCCTGGGCGGCCTGTCCATCCTCGGCACCACCGGCATTGTGCGACCGGTCTCGGCCAAGGCATGGACCGATACCATTGACGCTTCCATGAAGGTTGCCCGAGCCGTGGGACTTTCCGAGGTCATCCTTTCCACCGGCCGGACCTCGGAGGCGGCTGTCCAGAAACAGCTGCATCTGCCGGAAGAGGCGCAGGTGATGATGGGCGATTATCTCGCCTATGCCCTCAAGGCGGCGCGGCGGCATGGATTTGCAAAGATTTATCTCTCCGGCATGTGGGCCAAGATCCTCAAATGCGCCCTCGGCATCCCCCAGACCCATGTCCGGCATGGGGCGCTGGAGGTAAGCCAGGCGGCCGATCTGCTGCACGAATT
>WGCP01000173.1 GCA_015493715.1 Desulfobulbaceae bacterium | reverse complement strand
TTTAACTGCCGGGAAAGGCATGTTTTTCCAGTATTCATATTTTTTTACTTATGCTATTCTATGGCATATAATTCTTTTTGAAAAGAAATTTTATCAATATGAACAGGAGGCGTTTATATGTGCGGAATAGTTGGCTATATCGGAAACAGAAGGGTCGTACCTATTCTTATTGAAGGTTTGCGACGCCTGGAATATCGGGGATATGATTCCGCAGGCCTTGTTTTTCACCATGAAAATCGTCTCCATAAGTTCAGGGCCGAGGGGAAGCTGGCCAACCTGGAAATCGTTGTTGATGAGCAGATCGGCGTACCAAGTCGTACCGGGCTTGGTCACACCCGCTGGGCCACACATGGCGCACCCACGAAAGATAACGCCCATCCGCACAGTGACTGCAGCGGCGACATCGTGGTGGTTCACAATGGTATCATTGAGAATTATGGATCGCTCAAGGAAGAGCTGCTTGCCGAAGGCCATGTTTTTTCGTCCGAAACCGATACCGAGGTGCTGGCCCACCTGATCGAAAAATATCTTGAAGGCGATCTTGTTGCCGCCGTGCGCAAGGCCCTTGCCCGGGTGGAGGGATCCTATGCCCTCGGTGTTCTCTGGGCCAAAGACCCCGATATCCTGGTCGCAGCCCGCAATCACAGTCCACTTGTTATGGGAGTGGATGATAATGCCTGTTATATCGCCTCCGATGTTCCGGCCCTGCTTCCCTATACCAACCAGGTCATTTTCCTTGATGATCAGGAACTGGCGGTACTCAAAAGGGGTGAGTATGAAATTCTCAGCCTTGAGGATGGCGAAAGCGTTGACAAATTGGTGCAGATTATTGATTGGAATGCCGCCATGGCGGAAAAGGGCGGCTTTAAGCATTTTATGCTTAAGGAGATATTTGAACAGCCCCAGGCAATTCTTAACACCATCAGTGGTCGTATTGTCCCGGATACCGGTGAAGTCGACCTGCCGGAAATAGGCCTGGATGCGGAGACCCTGCAAAGGATAGATCGTATTGCCCTGGTTGCCTGTGGCACGTCCTGGCATGCGGCCCTTGTCACCAAGTACTGGATAGAAAAATGGGTCGGGATTCCGGTTGAGGTGGATATCGCCTCTGAATTTCGGTATCGAAAATTGCTGCTCTCGGACAGGGTGTTGACTATTGCCATCTCCCAGTCAGGTGAGACGGCCGATACCCTGGCTGGAATCAGGCGGGCGGCAAAACTCGGTTCAAAGGTTCTGACCATCTGTAATGTTGTCGGCTCTACCATGACCAGGGAGGCCGACGGTGTGATTTACACCCATGCCGGACCTGAAATCGGTGTGGCGTCAACCAAGGCCTTTACCTGTCAGTTGTCGGCACTGTTTCTCTTTACTCTGTATTTGGGCCGGATACGCAAAACATTGACTCCTGAGCAGATCAGGGACATGGGCAATGGCCTGTTGCAGACCGTTGCCGTTATTGAGGAGATACTGCCGATCCTGCAGGAGAATATCCGCGTCCTTATTGAAGACTATTATGATGTTCGTGATTTTCTTTTTGTCGGCCGGGGACTGAACTTTCCCATTGCCCTTGAGGGAGCGTTGAAACTTAAGGAAATATCCTATATTCATGCCGAGGGTTATGCCGCCGGTGAACTCAAGCACGGACCCATTGCCCTGATCGATAAGGACATGCCGGTCCTGGCCCTGGTACCGAAGGATTCCGTCTATCAGAAAACGGTTTCCAATGTCGAAGAGATCAAGGCCCGTCAAGGACGGTTGCTGCTGATCGGAACCGAGGGTGATGAACATCTTGCATCCCTGACCGGAGATGTTCTGTATTTGCCGGAGGTCCATGAAGAACTTAATCCTCTCTTGTACACAATTCCGGCTCAGCTTCTCGCCTATGAAATTGCCAACCGCAGGGGCTGTGATGTCGACCAGCCGAGGAATCTGGCCAAGAGCGTGACCGTGGAGTAAGAGATATCCGTGCGCTCCTCTGATAAAATCCATATAGGGCTTGAGGTCCTGTCGGCATCACCGCCCGATTTTTTGTACGGAAAACGGCTTGGCCTGCTCTGTAATCAGGCATCGACCGACAGCCGATTCCGCCACAGCCGCGACCTGATCATGGAACGTTTTCCCGGCCTGCTTCGGTGTCTGTTTTCCCCTCAGCATGGATTTTTCAGCGCCAAACAGGATAATATGATTGAATCGGATCATGTTATCGACCCGGTCAGCGGTCTGCCGGTCTATTCTCTGTACGGTGAGACCAGAAAACCCTATCCTTCCATGTTTAAGGATATTGACCTGCTCCTTATTGATCTTATTGATGTCGGCACCCGGGTCTATACCTTTATCTGGACCGTGATCTATTGCCTGCAGACCGCAGCCGAGACCGGGACCGGGGTGGTGATCCTGGATCGACCCAATCCGATCAGCGGCCGGGTGGAGGGCAATGTGCTTAAAAGTGATTGCGCCTCCTTTGTCGGCCTGCATTCCATTCCCATGCGTCACGGCTTGACCGTGGGCGAACTGGCCCTTCTTTGTAATCGGGAGATGGGGATCGGTGCCGACCTGGAGATTGTGCCGGTCCACGGCTGGCGTCGTGACATGCTGTTTCCTGAGACCGGTCTACCCTGGGTGTTTCCCTCGCCCAACATGCCCACCTTTACAACCGCCCTGGTCTATCCCGGCCAGGTAATCTGGGAGGGAAGCAATATATCCGAGGGCCGGGGGACTTCCCTGCCGTTTGAACTTTTCGGAGCCCCGTTTGTTGATGTGGATGAGGTGTTGGCTGAGGTTGCAACCACCGAACTGCCGGGCTGTCTGCTTCGGCCGTTGGTCTTTGAACCGACCTCGGGTAAATGGGCGCAGGCCGGATGCTCGGGATTTCAACTGCATGTGACGAATATGCGGGTATTTATGCCTTACCGGACAAGTCTTGCCCTTCTCCAGGCGCTGCTGAAATTGTATCCTCAACGATTTTCCTATAAAGAACCACCCTATGAATATGAGTTTGAACGTCTGCCCATGGATCTCATCCTTGGCGATAAACAGGTGCGCAGAGCGCTTGAACAGGGAGTGGATATTCTGGAGATTGAACGGAGCTGGCAGGAGGAGTTGGTTAAATTTCAGCAGCGGTGCGCACCTGTTTTTCTTTACGAGTAACTGGAAATGGGCTAAGGTCGCCTGTCCGATATCGACATACTTTGATGGCGTCGTAAAAACTTCGATCTACTGCGTCGTGTGTCCCGGGGCGATTCACAACATACTACCTGTATAGTTGAGACCCGCCCCGGAGCACTACTCCTCGGAGTCTACGCTTACCTGTATATCTATGTTTTTACTTAGCCATCTTTAAAAAATTTTGGACTTTTTACGGAATCATCATAAAGGACAATGGCAAAATCATATACCCTGCAGGAACTGGCTGCGCTTGTTGCCGGCAAAGTGGTCGAAGACGAGCATAAAAATATTTCCATAACCGGCGTAAATTCCATTGATCTGGCTGGACCGGGTGAGCTGACCTTTCTTCTTGATGTGCATCAGGCCGATATGCTTACCGACTGCCCGGCCGCCGCTTGTCTTGTTCCTCGGGAGATAGACGGCCTGGCAATGGCGCAGATTGTAGCTGGCGATCCGGGGCTTGCCGAGGCCGTTATTCATAATCATCTTCTGGCAACTCCTTTTATTGCCCGGGGCATCCATGACAGCGCTGTGGTCGGACTGAACTGTGAAATATCGGAACAGGTCACTATCGGTCCTCTTGTCTGCATCGGTGACCGGGTACGGATCGGTGACCGGGTTGTCCTGCATCCGGGAGTGATCATCGAAGATGATGTGGAAATCGGGGACGACTGCATCCTGCACGCCGGGGCAATGGTCGCCCACGACTGTACGCTCGGCAACCGGGTTGTGCTCTTTCACGGGGCGGTGATCGGCAGCGACGGCTTTGGCTTTGCCACCGATCGCAGCACCGGTGTCCATATTACTAAACCGCAGGTGGGGACGGTTCGTTTAGACGATGACGTACAGGTAGGGGCTAATTCCTGTATCGACCGGGCGGCCTTTGGGACCACCCATATCAGGGCCGGAGTTCGCCTGGATAATCAGGTGATGATCGGTCATAATGTGGAGATCGGCGAGAACAGTATTATCGTTGCCCAGGCAGGCATTGCCGGCAGTTCAAAACTTGGCCGCAATGTAATTCTGGCCTCCAAGGCCGGAGTGGCCGATCATGTCACCCTCGGCGATGGAGTGAGAGTGGCGGCCATGGGAGGCGT
>WGCP01000172.1 GCA_015493715.1 Desulfobulbaceae bacterium | reverse complement strand
TTTCGTATTCCCTGACCCTTGTCGGTCAATGGCATGTCCGGGATTTGAATCTCAATCATCCGGATACCGGCACCGGCTATAAGGGACAGGCATGCAACATGCACAGTTGGTCAACCTGGCATTCAGCCCTGTGGAATGCTATGTGCTATACTCCGGATCATTATGAGCGCCAGGAGATGTGGGATAAGCCCAGACAGATTTCCCAGGGTGTTTATCAGGGAACCGGTTACGAAATTGCCTATTCCTCAGGTGGCCAGGTGACCGCAGAAGCCGCGCTTGCGGGTTGGCAGCAAAGCGCGCCGCATAGGAAGGTCATCCTTGAACAGGAGAGTTGGAGCGGTAAAAACTGGCCGGCCATGGGAGTAGGGCTGTACCAGCATTACGCGGTCATCTGGTTTAGCGAAACTGCGGATACCGGAAGTCTTGCCGGATGCCAACAATCGGGCGGTTCAGGAAATTCAAAACTTCTTACCCCGATAATGCAACTGCTGCTGCAATAGCAGACAAAAGTTCCAGAGATGGGATGAAAAAAACGTATCCCTTGTCAGTCCTCAGCTCCAGGCGCCGATAACCATCACCAGCCAGCCGGCGATATAGGCAAGTCCTCCCAACGGTGTTACGTAGCCAAGACGCATTTTGGTCCAGGCCATCAGGTACAGACTACCGGAAAAACAGATCGTACCGGTCAGAAAAAGAAAACCGGCAAGAGAAAAGAACCCTGCCTGATCCGGCCATTGCAGGCAGGCCCAGGCGATGGCGAGCATAGCCAGACCATGATACATCTGGTACCGGGCTGCTTTGGTTATCCAGGTCGCCTGTTCGTGGCCAAGCGAGGTTTCAGCGCCGTGGGCGCCATAGGCACCGGCCGCGACGGCCAGACCCGCGAGTAATGCGCCAAGACCAAAGAAAAAATGTGCCATTGTTTACCTCCGCACCCTGTTTGTCATTGTCTGCTTTTCTACGGTTATCCCTTTGCACCACTGCTCCGTTGTATTGGGTACAGGAAGAACCAATACCGAAGGCATGTGCAATTGCTCATCCCTATTTGACTTTTCGTTCAAAGTGTATAATTTAAAAAATTATTCCATATTGTTACCATGTTATTATACCATGGTCAATTGAACCCTGGTTTCTATTCTTTACATGGATGAAATCGTTTTCCGGCCGGGACTGAGGCCGACGAGGAAAAAATAGTAGGAAAAAAAGGAACAGACCACGATTTCTGTTCAACAGCAAAAGGATTAACATCTCTCCTGATGTTCACCGTCAAATTGGAGGTTGTCGGGAATAATCTCAAGTTTCAGTTTCCTTCTCCCTTGTTGATTTTATATCTTCCGATTCTTTTTATCTCCGCAATATTCATATCAGTAAAACAGATTGATCTCCCCCTGGTATTATTTCTCTATTTTCCCCTTGACCCTGTAGGGAGGTACAGGGGTTATAGTATGATCAAACAAAGAGGGAATCTAATGGGAACGTTGACAACCGGCAAGGTTGCTAAATAGACTGGCGTTGGTATTAAGATCATTCGTTTTTATGAACGACAGGAGGTGATTGATCTTCCTCCCGGAAGGGCATCAGGCTATCGGCAGTATCCAGATATGACAGTACAGCGCCTGCGCTTTATGAACAGAGCCCAAAGAACTTCTTGAACTCCATGCTGACCCGCAGGCAACCTGTGGTGGATATCACACAAAGGGCGAAAATTAAGTTGGCTGATATTATTAAGAGATATAGATGATCTTGAAAAGATGCCTGGAGGATTACAGATTTTACTTGCGTCCTGCCCAAGCAATGAGATTTCGATAGAATGTCCCATCATGCAGGCTGTTACCGGGATGTAAGTATTTGTAGACAACGAAGTATTTATGTAAATACAGTTATTAACTGAAAGGAGAACAAAACTAATGAATGAAATGATTTGTTATTGCCACAATTACACGGCACACGATCTGGAAAAGGATGCGCTCAAGCATGGGAAGTCTACTCTCATGGAGAAAATCATTGCCGAGTCAAAGGCCGGTAATTGCAATTGTGAAACAAACAATCCTAAAGGACGCTGATGTCTTGTTGATGTTCGCCAGGTGGTGAACACGGCATTGGCAAAGGCAGGAAAAGCGGCTCCACAGGGATTGCAAACCTTGTAGTCCCGAGCTGTAGGTCCGCTGAACAGGAGGTCCGTGATGAAAAAAATCAGCCTGATTACAAAAATCGGCGATAAGTTTGGTACAATCGGTGCAGTCGTCGCCACTATGGGTTGTGCTATGTGCTTTCCCGCGCTTGCCGGTATTGGCTCAGCGCTTGGTATGGGCTTTCTGTCTCAATGGGAAGGGCTGTTCATTACGACACTGTTGCCGATCTTTGCCGGGCTAGCCTTACTGTCCAATGGCCTGGGATGGCTGGCTCATCGTCAGTGGCATCGCAGTCTTTTAGGTATGATCGGCCCGACCCTTGTTCTGCTCAGTATTTACCCATGGTTTCAGTATAGTTGGCGAAACTGGACGATGTACGGGGGGTTGGTACTGATGGTGGTTGTGGGTATCTGGGATCTGGTCTCACCTGCAAGTCAAAAATGCAGCGAGACTTGCGATATTTCGAGAACAGCCTGAGTAAAGTTCAGGGAGATAATTACAAGTGGAGGCCCCATGGATTGCTGCACAAGAGAAACAAACCAATATGATCTGGTTATCATCGGGAGTGGTTCAGCTTCGTTTGCGGCTGCCATAAGGGCGTCTGAACTCGGGAAAACCGTTGCTATGATTGAACGTGCAATGCTTGGGGGAACATGTGTCAATGTAGGCTGTGTTCCGTCAAAGACATTGATCAGAGCTGCCGAGAGCAAATACCGGGCAGAACATTCTCCCTTTAAGGGAGTTGAATTGCAGGGAGCAGAAATAGATTTTGCAACACTCATTCGGGAAAAAGACACTTTGGTTGATTCACTGCGCCGGGCCAAATATGAAAATGTCCTGCATGGACACGACAATATTACGCTCATTAAGGGGGAAGCGTTTTTTGTCTCTTCGTCTGAAGTCCGGGTAGGAGATCGCATTGTTACCGGAAATCGTTTCCTCATTGCATCCGGTGCCGACGCCTGGGCGCCTCCGGTTTCAGGCCTGTCTGAAACAGCTTTTCTAACGTCGACAACATTGTTTGAACTGGAGAGTCTTCCTGGGTCCCTGGCTATTATCGGCGGTCGCTCTATTGCCTTGGAGCTTGCCCAGATGATGCAGCGGCTCGGCAGTCAGGTGACGATACTGCAGCGAAGTAAACATATTCTTCCCAATGAAGATCCCGATTTAATCGAAGAGTTGACCGGGTATCTTACAGATGAAGGAATAAAGATCCTGACTGGCGTGCAACTGCAAAAGGTTTCCCAGGGCAAAATGTTTTCTGTTGATTATCAACATGATGATGAAGACCGACATCTTGAAGCCGAGCAACTCCTCGTTGCAGCCGGTCGCAGGCCGAACACCAAGGGCCTCGGGCTTGAGCAGGTAGGGGTTGAGATCAATGCCGATTGGTCAGTTAAAACCGACGAATACTGTCGGACAACGATCCCTCATATCTATGCTGCCGGTGATGTTGCCGGTAAGCCGGCCTTTGTCTACACCGCTGCTTATGCAGGAAAACTCGCTGTGGATAATGCTTTCGGCAAGAGTCGTGTACGGGATTTTGCTCCCCTTCCGTATGTAGTGTTTACTGATCCGCAGGTGGCAAGAGTCGGCCTGAATGAACAAATGGCAAGGGAGCAGGGCGTGGAAGTTGAGATTGCAAAATTGGCTCTGGATAATGTCCCTCGTGCTTTGGCAGCGAGAGATACCAGGGGATTTATAAAGCTTATCAAAGAGAAAAAGGGCGATCTTCTCATTGGAGCCTCTATTCTGGCTCCAGAGGGAAGTGAATTGCTTATGGAGGTTGCTCTGGCCATACAGCACAAAATTTCTGTCCATGATTTAGCAGGAATGCTGCACCCCTATTTGACCATGGGGGAAGGTGTTAAGCTGGCAGCACAAACTTTTGATAAGGATGTGAAGCAGCTCTCCTGCTGCGCCGCCTGATCTTGAAGTTTAAATCAAGCAGGCCTCCGTTTCTTCTGCCGGTCCGAAGGGTTTGCTCTCATCCATTGAGTTAATTTATCGATTGTTTCCTATGATCGATTTCGGAGGTGGTCTGGAAAAATATAAATCAGAGAATCAGCTTTTGGGCTTAGGGTTCGGTCAAAAATAACTTCGCATTCTGAGTTGACACTGCAACATATCTTCAGCCGATCCTCAATCATGAAATCCTCGACGTAGCCCTGCTACGCCTGCGGTTTCATTCAATCAGATCGACTAAATCTATATCACATTGTCCAC
>WGCP01000171.1 GCA_015493715.1 Desulfobulbaceae bacterium | reverse complement strand
GGCCATCCAGGCCCCGGCCGGTAATTCCGGTCGCCCTACGGGCTCCCTCCATTACCGGCCGGGGCCTGGAACCGTCATATTTTAACCCAAGCTCGGGCTGGTCAAATTTGGGTTAGCACAGGTGGTCATTTTTAGGTTGTCATTACGAGAGACCGGCCCGGAAAGCGGAGACCTGGTCATGGTGAACAAGCCGGATGCCGGAAATCAGGTTGGAAAGATCGGGATAGTTGACCGGCCTGTTTCTTTGCCCTGTATCCCGTGCGGCAGCCCACCCGGCAAAACGTTGCAAACGTGGATTTTGTATTTTCAAAAAATGGATCGTCTGTAGACAGGCGGGAACATGACACTGCGCGGGACCGTGGTGATCGAAATTACCCTTTTCCGGCTCACCAGCCCCTCCGCATTCGATACAGCAGACAGCAGGATCATTGAGATCGGACCGGGGCGCCGGCCCGGTCACCTGCTCGACTTCCGGAAACCCGGACGACACACCAAGCAGGTAACCACACATAATCGTGTCAAGATCAGCAGAGCGAAGAATGATCTTTCTGTATGAACTTTTATCTCTTTCCATACTTCTGTTACAGGCAGGGAAAGAGAAATCGTGCGGAAAAAATGATACCCGGCTGTCGGATATGGATTATTATATTGAAATAACAAGAAAAAAATAGATGTAGGTTACGGCAAACAGGTCAATAGTTATCGCCTTCCCTATGAACTTTTGGGTTTACAGCGGGAAATTCACATTACGAAAAACCTCTGTGCGACAAAGCTAAAACAAAAAAAGGCATTCCGATATTTTCCTTATGGAGTGTTACAAACTCTTTCTTGTTTCCTGACAGAAAATAAAAAGATATGAACCATATAGCTTGCAAACTAATTTTATTTACAATAAATTAAAATATTACTTCTATAGCTTCACCGGAAGTCCCTTGCTCATCACCACTATACCTGCAGACCATGGGGAAATCTTATGCTTCTCTTCGAAAACATCCTGAGCCGATAAAACGAATGTACACAAAAATGCACGATGGCATTCATCCTGACTGTAATAGAGATATAAAGACAAGATAACCGGGAGGCAGAATGGAATCCCTGAGCTATTCTATTAAAATAACAACCCCTCTCTTCATGTCCGGCGCCGACCAGGGCCGGGCTGAACTGCGGCCGCCGGCGATCCGGGGAACCATGCGTTTCTGGTTCAGGGCCATGATGGGGGCAGTCGTCGCTTGTGACCTGCAGGCCTTACAGAAACTTGAAGCCCTGGTTTTCGGCATCACGGACGGCAGGTCACCGTTTAAAGTGCGAGTGCGGTTACGAGAAGATACTATCATAATCAGAGAAAAAGGTTCCCCGCTGGTGAAGGATAAATGGTCTAAAATTTATTATCTGGCCGGACTGGGATTATGTGAATATAGCAGGGATAATAAGAAGCAATTCATTCTGACGCGGGGTTGTTACCTCCCTGACAGCGAGTTTACCGTTACGTTCCAGGTCCGCAATGTTTCCCATGCCGAGCATCTTATGCCAGTACTCAAGGAAACATTCTGGTTACTGGTCAATTTTGGCGGTTTGGGCGCGCGCACCAGGCGGGGCTTTGGCGGAATCAGGATTATCAATAAGGATGAAGAAATCAGCAAGGAATATCTCATGGGTCGAGTGAACGAGATTAAAGAAATATTCCAAAAATTCGCGGAAAAGACATGCCCCTCTGCATTGAAAGGGTCGAATTCCGGACCATCGCCGGCGAACCAACCTCCCTTTTCCTGTTTTGCCGATAATGGATATTCTTTTGTCGTTGCCAGGCGTTCAGAAGAAACCTGGGATAAAGTTTTATCGTGGTGCGGCAGGGAGTTGCGCGACTTCAGGGCAACAGAACCAGGTAGTACCTCATATAATAATCTCACAGTTGATTACAAAAACGTGGTGCAGCGTTTTATAGATACCGATGAGTCGGGACGGTGTATCCACCGCAAAGGCCGGCCCAAAAAGGATATGACAATGCAAAATACTGTTTTCGGTCTGCCGTACCAGATAACATCACTACATGGGAAGCCGCCTCGACGGGGTGGAGAGTTGATCTGGGGCGAAAAAAGTGAAGGAAATGATACCGTAATAGAGAATTCACGACGCTCATCTCCGCTTTTTATCCGTCCGATCAGGCAGAAAAATGGATGGGCTGTTGTTTTTCTGCTGTTCAAGGCGCAATTCCTGCCGGACAAGGCTTACATGGTCCTCAGAGCCACCGGAAAAGAGTACTCCTGGAGAGGTCGCAAAAAACCCAAAGATCTCCCCATAAATCCCCCAAAAGATTACCAACTGCTGGAAGATTTTCTTGCGAAGGTCGAGGGGGTTTAAACGCCGTATGACCTTGACCTGGAGAGATACCACAACCGCTGTTTCCAGGTCCGTTATCCAGCTTGCAGCGAGGTGTCTGAAAATCTTTTCAAAACGTTCAGCTCATCCGGAGACTTTCCCCATGACAATTGATTGGCAGTACAAGACAGCCGCTTTCCTCGATGCAGTTGCGGTTTCTTTTCTTGGCGACGGGGCAACAGAGGAAAAACGTCTTGCCGTGCAAAAAAGCGCGTCAACCGGCGCCGACCTCGAAACCCTGCGGAAGCTGCAACAGCTCAGGGAAATCAGCGCCGGCTTTGACCGTCCTCCCTGGCCGAGCCAATTGCCAGACAGCTCCGCAAACAGACAGCTTGTCTTCAGGCATGTACTTTCCGGTACGGAGCAGGATATCGGGCCTCTTCCCGGAGCCGAAGAGTTGTACTCCCGCCTGCTCGCAAGGATCACAACAATAGTTAACAAGGGTGATGACCCGAAAAAAAACTTTTTTCGTCTCTGGCGACTTTTGCCTGACCCCCACGACAACATGCACCACTGGGGAATACTGCCCGCCGACCCGCGGATGCCATCGCACACGGTCTGGGAACATGCCACGGTCATGGGTGCTTTTGCCGGGGCCGGGCGTGACCCCGCGGTATTGCTTTTTACCATTGCCTCTGCCCAGGATTTTGTCGCGGCCGCCCGCCGCACCCAGGACTCATGGATGGGTTCTTTTCTGTTGTCGTATCTTTCCTGGAGCGCCATGCGCGTGATTGCCGATAAATGCGGGCCGGACGTGATTTTTTCTCCCTCTCTCCGCGGGCAGCCCCTGGTTGACTGGTGGCTGCATAAGGACAAGCAAATAACGGACATCCGTAAACCCGACCAGGAGGTGCGCAATGTCGCGTCCATCCCCAATATTTTCCTGGCATTGATTCCGCAGGACAGGATTGAATCAATTGCCCAAGCTTGTGAAAATGAATTCAGCTTCACCTGGCAGAACGTCGGCCAGTCCGTCAAGAAAAAGATGGAAAAGACCATAACCGGGCTGCATGGCAACAGCTTCTGGAATACACTCTGGGATCGCCAGCTTGCCTCCTTTCCGGATCAACTGGGTATTTTCTGGAGCAGTTGTGCCTGGTCATCGGATGACGATCCCCTGGAAATGGTAGAGCAGGCATTGTCCCAAGAGACCGCGTCATCGGATTTTCTAAAAAAGCTGCAAAACGTTCTGAAAAAAGTGCCTCAAGATAAACGGCAGGCTAACCAGATCTATCACCTGTTTACTGCAGCGGCAGGCAGGTCCCTGACCAATCGCAAGGGCCTGCGGGATTTCAGGCAACGGGAGGAACCGGGATTCAAATGCTCGCTGTGCGGAATACGCCAGACCCTTGCCGGAGACGAACATGATGGCTATGGGAATATGCAGAAATTCTGGCAGAAACTGGCCTCCAGTAACAGGCGGCATGACGAGGGATTGAAACTGACCGGCAGGATCCGGAGGGGAGATAAACTATGCGCTGTCTGCCTGAGTAAACGGCTGGCACTGGAGGCGTATTTCGAGGGGAATTACCTGGATGATCATCATTTTTTTCCTTCAACAGCCGGGCTGGCCGCCACCCCCTTTCTCCTGCAATGCCTTGACAACGACGAGATAAAGCCGCGACTGCTTGAGTTTGCCCGTTCCGCCAGGAACTCCCTGCGCAAGCACGGACTTTTTTTACCGGCAACCCCGCCCGCCCTTGTCCGGGAAAAAATCCGTGATGCCTTTACCAATCCGGATGAACAACAGGCCCTGATGGAGCTTGACGGGGCCTGGTATGCCCGCAAGGCATGGGAGATCGAGAAAATCAGGCGGGAATACAACTTGGGCGACGTTGCCGAAAGTTTACCCGCCGACCTTAAACAGCCCCTGGCCCTGCTGAAAGAGTTGCTTGCGGAAACCGGAAAGACAAGCGGGAATCATCAAAACCGTCTTGGCGGCCCGCCCCGGTATTATGCGGTCGTGGCCATGGATGGAGACAAGATGAGTGAATGGGTGACAGGAAAAAAAGGCCCCGCTCTGAAAAATCTTTTCCATTCCGAGGCAACGGTGGATTGGCCGGACGCCAGTATAAAGTACCTTACCCGTCCCATGGGCCCGGCGATGCAACTTGGGCTCAGCGCCTGCCTGGCAAATTTCACTCTCAGGTTTGCCCGTCGGATCGTCGAGAAACATGGAGGTGTGCTTATCTATGCCGGCGGCGACGACCTGCTGGCACTCTTTCCCGCTGTTTCTCCAGATCCGGACATGGGACTTTTCACCGCTCTTGACGAGATATACCAGCATTTCACCGGCGGCAGGACAGGGTTTCTTGCCCACAAAAACAGTTTCCTGCCGGTCATGGGCGGGGAAAACGGGATGACCCTGTCCATGGGAGTGGCCGTTGTCCACCACGCCTGGCCTTTGTATAAAGCCATTGCCTGGGCCCAGGACCTGCTCAAACACGAGGCCAAGGAGACTTGGGACCGGAACAGTTTTGTCCTCGGGGCGCTCAGTCGTTCGGGCGGCCGGAGAATTGCGGGCGGCAAGTTCGGTCACGACGAAACTGGTTTGCTCAAAACTCTCTCTCACATATCCGGTTTCATGTCCGGCAACATACTCTCCCCTCGCATCGGCTACAGGCTGGGGCAATGCCGTTGGGCCATGGGCCTGGACTCTGATTGGGATACCCTGAGCAAGCCCCTTGAAATTGAAGTATCCCGCCTTGTCCGGCAGCACGCCAAAACAGAGAATAAGGAAGAGCGGCAAAAAATCATGAAGACCGTGAATACCTTGTACACAACAGCGGCAAGTAATCACAGCAATATCCAGGCGTCGAGCAGCAACATTCCGGATTTCCTGGAAAATCTGTCCAATCTCCTGATCATTGCCGCCTTTCTCGGCGGCAGGGAGGGATAATTATGTGGCTTAAGATCGAGCCGTTTGATGTTTTTTTGTTTCGCGAGGCCAAACCCTTTACGGCCGGGGATAATTTTCATGCCCGCTCTCTGTTTCCCCCCACCCCTCTTCCCTTGGTCGGTGCTCTGCGCAGCAGAATCTTTACCGGCCTGGGCGTTGATTTTGCCGCGTATAAAACAGGTTGCCGGCAAAAGGAAAACAACCAGCCCATAACCGACCCGGAGTTGAAGAATATTCTGGAACAATACGGCAGCCATGAAGATCTCGGCAACCTTTCCTTCATGGGACCTTTTCTTGGTGATCCGGAAGGAGACCTGCTGTTTTCAGCGCCCCGGGACCTCGTCCGAAACTCCGACAACAAGCCGGTGCGGCTCCGGCCGGAACAAGCGGATTCCATTGGAAAAATTACATGCAAAAAACCGACGCTGCTGCAGGCCAGCCTCTCCGGTTCTGATGAAGGATTAGCCTCGAGCGCGGGCTACTTTATCAAGGGAAAAGATTTGAGAGCGTATATAGCTAACACCCCGCTGGCATTGTCCCACCTGTCGGCAAGAGAAGAGGTTGTCGCAGATGAAGCAAGAACAGGCCTGACCATGAACAACAAGAGAACCGCTGCAACCGGCCTGCTTTATTTTGTCGAATACAACCGACTGCAAACCGGCTTTTCTTTTCTTGTTCAGATGCGGGGATTCCCGAAAGACACGGCAGGACCGCTGCCCAAATCCGGTCTCCTGAGCCTGGGCGGTAAATCACGACCAGCCGCCTATGATCTTCTTGCGGAAGAATCCTATTCTCTGCCGGACTGTCCCGATCTTGCCGGCAAGAGTCGTTTCAAGCTGGTGCTTGTCGCGCCGGCAATTTTTCACCAGGGCTGGCTACCGGACGGCGTGCGGCGGGACCAGGAGGGAAACAGCTATTTTTTCCGCATCGACGATATTCGCTGCACCCTGGTAAGCGCCCTTACGGACAAACCTCTGCCCATCGGGGGATGGAACCTTGTCAAAAACAGGCCCCGAACCATGCGGCAGGCCGTTCCGGCGGGCGGGGTCTATTTTTTCGAAACCGATCAACCTCTGACGGATTCTGCGGCGAAAAAACTCCAGGAGAGCTGCCATCTGCAATGTTTGATGAACAACAAAAGCAACCTGCCTCCCCTTTACCGGCAGGCCGGGTTCGGTATCGGCATGGTGGGCCTCTGGTGAAAAGATGATTTTTTCAGCTTGTCGGCACAGCTGGATCAACCTGCAGGGAAAATATTCAGGGAAAAACATACCTGACAACGGAACCCAAGGAGAACAACATGTATGAACAGGCGCAACTTCTATTTTTTTACTGTGAAACACCGCTGCATGCCGGCAGCGCCGACTCTGTTTCCTTTGTCGATCTGCCCATCCAGCGGGAAAAACACACCGGTTTTCCCAACGTGCACGGCAGCGGCAACAAGGGCGCCATGCGCGACATGGCGGAGCAGGCAGCCGGCGACAAGGACGAACGCAAAAAAATCGAAACGGTTTTTGGCCCTCCTCCCAGCGGCGCTCAGGACCAGTTCGCCGGCAGCGGGATCCTGGCCGATTCCCGTCTTCTCCTTTTCCCGGTGCGCTCGTACAGTGGGGTATTTGCCTGGATCACCTCTCCCCTGGTCCTGAAACGTTTTACCTCCGACATGCGTCACGCCACCAGGCCAACACCGGCCATTGACCCGGAAAAACTGGCCAAACTGCATTCCTTCGGACCCGATGACAACACACCCGATGACAACACGGTCTGGCACGGCAGCAACTCCCGCCAGTTGCTGAACGGATCCATTATCCTCGAAGACTATTCGTTCAATATCGAGCACAAGACAGAGATTGACGATCTTGCCAAGGGGTTGAAGTGTTTTCTGCCCCCGGAATTCCAGGACCTGCTCCCCGGATCCCTGATCCTGGTCAGCGACAACACCTTCAGTCACTTTGTCCGTTTCTCCACAGAGGTGGTCCCCCGGATCAAAATGGATGAAACCGGCACCGTGGAATCCGGCGCGCTCTGGGTTGAGGAACTGCTGCCCGAATCTTCCTTGCTGTACAGTCTGACCGCCGCGACCAAGCCGAAGCAAAAAGTTGATGATATTAAGGATGCCAAGCAGGTGCTCGACTACCTGACCGGGGAAAACGGCCTGCTGCAGGGCCGAACCCTGCAGATAGGCGGAGATGAAACCGTTGGCCGGGGATTGATATGGGTAAGCTGGCCCGAGGATGCGGGCCATTCTTCCGACAAGGAGGAGGGTGAACAATGAAATCGCTTGATCAGATAAGGGCTGCCTTTGCCTGGGAAAAAGTGCAAGATGCCATCACAAACAAACAGTTAGATGAGTACACCGTGCTGGTAAAAAAATTCCCGGCCATGATCGCCACCAATGGCCTGGGACAGGCCATGGCTTTTCTGATCAGCAAGGCAAAGATGGATTTGGAAGGGTCAGTCGAAACGGGCAAAGTCCAGGGACGTGTCTTCACCCATGTCCAACAATGGCTCAGGCACGAGCAAGGGCATTACCGCGGCCCCTATGCGGGAAGCGACAGAAAAAATTTGATCATGGACATATACGAAAACGACTGCCTGGCCTACAGGCAGGCGCAGGGCGAGGCCCTGGCCATTCTCGGTTATCTTCGCATGTTCGCCGCCGGCTGCAAAAACAAATAGTGGGGACAAGATGAGCGAAAAAGCAAAGGTAATACAACGTCCTACTAGTGATATACTTGAACGTATCAAATCATCTCAAAACAGCGCCCATCCCGGGACCGGCGGCGATGGCCGGACCAGACAGAACCGCAACCAGGTCAGGCCCAACCGGGACCAGGCACCAGGGGCCGGCCTTCCCGTTCTGCCGTTGCCCGAGTCCGTAAACAGGTTATGCAATAACGGCGGATGCGAAAACTTTGGCCTGCTCTTTCACCGTTTTCTTCCCTATAGCCATGTTGGGGGAAAAGAATATTCACTGGATAAAGAGGTACCGAAGAAACTGGAACAGGACGCGGAAAGGATTTTTTCATCAGATGTCAATCAAAACGTCATCGATGCCCTCAATGAGCGGCATGAGCGTCTGAAACAGAATTGCGCCAACGCTGTTACCTTTTCCGGTACCGTGGCGTGGCGGCTGGCCGTGGGCCTGGGCAACGAACATCCCATGGAAAACGGCCTTACCCTGCACAGGATCTACGGCATTCCCTACCTGCCCGCTACCACGATCAAGGGTGTCACCCGGTCCTGGAAACTCGGCAAGATTGCCGAAAGCCTGAATATTTCTCCCTGCACCGATTCAGGAGAAATCAAACAGTTGAAAGAAAAGAATAAAAAAACGCCATGGCAAATGATGGAGGAGCTGCTTTGGGCAACCGTGCCTGCAGAGAAGAGCAGCAAGGAATACAAAAGGCTCGATAAAATTTTTGCTCAATTGGAAACTAACGTACCGGAAAAATATCGGTCCCTGGAAAAAGTCAACCAACTGGGTAAGGAGTTGCGCGAGGTATTCGGTTCCCAAAAGGTCAAGGGACAGGTGTGTTTCATGGACGCCTTTCCCATGAACATTATGCTCGAGGATGACTCCCCCATCCTGTGCCTCGATATCCTCAACCCCCATTACCAGGAATATTATCAGGCCGGGGAAAAGCCGCCGGCCGATTATCTCGACCCGGTACCCTGCTTTTTTTTCACCCTGCGCCGGGGAACCGTTTTTTCTTTTCTTTTGCACGGCAATGATAAAAACTTAGTCAAAAAGGCGACAAAATGGTGTCAAGCCGCCATCCGGGAAGCGGGCATAGGCGCTAAAACCGCGGCCGGTTATGGTGAACTTGCAGTTAAAGAGCAATAAACGGAGTAATTGCAGTATGGAAACGTATACCATCGAGGATGTGGACACCTGGCTTGGCTGTGACGAACAAGTGGGCAGAAAGGTGTGGCAGGACAGCGGCCTTTTGAAACGAAGCGCGGAATATGCCCTGCTAAGATGCCGCTGGCAAGGATGGCGCCTTGAATTTGCCAAGAAAAACCAGGGAAAATCGACCCAGCACGAAGAAGAAGATGAGCAAGAGCGGGAAAAAATATACTTGTGGGTAGCCATGGACGCGGTCACAAAAGTTTTTCTATCCATAAAATCTGGGAAAAAACCAAAACAACCTGGCGCTTTTCCGACAATAGAGAAGTTTGAAGGGTATGTCGGCACAACATCTTCATACCGGTTGTGTAAATCATATTGTAATAAAAAGACCGAATCACTGGATGCGGGGAAAAAAAAGGATGATGGTGATACCGTCCGCCCTCCCATTAAAGTAATTCCCGGCGGGAAAAGCGCCGAGATACTGACGGACCTGCGCAGGAGATATGTGAAATGCCGACAATTAATTTCTGTTTACATGGACGACTTCAATAACTTTTTATTGGAGAAAAAGAAACGGCGCAACCTCCATGGTCATTACCAAACCCTGCTTCTCTGGCTTGATACCCGCTGGGACAGCATGCATCCACATCCATCATCCAAGGAATTGGACAATAAAAAGGCTGACCTGGCCGTGGACGCGTTTATCTTTCTCGATCAATCGAGGAACGATCTGATCACCGAGTTTCGCGACTATTGCCGGACGAAGAGTGATGACTTCAACAATAATACATTTGACAGCCAAAACAGGAGGCTCAGGGCACTGTTCCGGCAGTTTGGCGAGGGAGCAGGCAGGGAGCAGTATAGAGAGATAAAAGAGGTGGCCCAGGATGACTGAAAAATACGAAAGACTCGACCCTACGATCCTTGACCGGCCCCAGATTTCCCCCCATGTCCGCAACCTGCGCGAGATCAACAAAGTCGCTATAGAGGCCGAGAAACGGTTACTCCAAGCAACCCGGGACAATCAGCCCCTTCTCCTGGTGCAACCCTTTGACGTCTGCGAGGAAAATTCGGCGGAATTGTTCATCGTCCTGCTCATGGCCCGTCTCAATAAACAGGAACCCTGCCAACTGTTACGCCCGGATATGGAGACTTCCCTGTCTGATGATTACCGGATTCTCTTGCTCCACCACGCTCCCGGGATGAGATCGGCAGGGGAGTTGCTGGCCGAGGCACGACAGAGAAACCTGCCTGTCCTGATCACCGGTGATGGTTCGGCGCTGGAACGGCTCGATCTTGATGCGGTGGGCGCCTGGCTGCCCCCGTTTGACCGGCAGGAAGGGCATGAACGGATGCAGGAGATCGTGAATGCGGCCCTGGACGCGCTTGTGGGGAAAGAAGTGCGCAGGAACCTGCAGGATTGTCTCTCCGACCTGATGAAACGGCAAGTGCGTGCCCGGGCAGATGAGGCCTTGACAAACATCCTCGAACAACGGGCTGAAATAGAGACTGAAGATGCGCGCGCCCTTCTTAAGCAACTGAAAGAAATAGTTGGCGAAGACCACCAGCTCAATCTCGTACAAATGGTCTGTGCCGCCGATGCCTGGGGAGTGTGCCTGCCCCTTGACCTGCTTGCCCTTTCCCTGGACATGGAACCCGATGCTGCGGGAACACTGGTCAGGAAGGCGATGGACCAACAGCTACTTTTCTGGCACGATCGAAGCCATCCCGCGGCATTGACCGTTTCCAGCGGCGGGGTCCGGCTGGCCCGGCAGCTCTTGCCGTACCTCGGCGTCTGGCACGAAGAGCTGTTCAAACGTCACCAGGCCATTCTCAAGGCCGTTGACTGGGAAGAACCCGCGGAACGGCATGCTGCTTTGCAGCTTGTCCGCAACCTGCTCATGGCCCCGGCCCGCCGCCTGAGGTTCCTGGGCACGTCCGGCTCCATCACCCGGCTTCGCGCTCTGGTCCGCTCCTGTTGTGGCCAGCTATGGCAGGACCGGGGCATCCTGGCCTCTCCGGAAGAGGCCCTGGCCTGGTCCGGCCTGCTCCATGACCTTGGGCTCCCGGAACAGGCCCTGGCCGTCCTGGACAGGGTCCGGGATCAATGGGGAGGTGATATTCGCCTGCGCCACCTCCGGGCCAGGATACTGACCTCCTGGTCGCTTTTGGCCCCGTCCAGACGCAGTGAAGCGGAAGCCGCCTGGAAAACCGTCTATTCCGCGGATCAAGCCAGTCCCTACGTGCTGCATGGCATGGCGGATTTCTTTCGGAACAATGCCGAATTCGCCCAGGCCCGGGAACTCCTCGACTATGGGCTGGCCATTGATCCGGAAAACCCGGTGCTTGTTTTAGCCCGTATCGATCTTGCGCTCGACGAGCGCGACTGGCCAGGGGCGGAGAACATGATCCGCACGATCCGGGCGAAAGAGCTGTTTCCGGAAAATATCAGGTTCCTGCACCTGGAGGCGCGTCTGCGCTGGTACACCGGCAAGCCAGGCCCCGCCCTGGACCTGCTCGATGACATCCAGAAACTCGACCCCTACAACCTGTATGTTAGATCGACAAAGGCGGAAATCGCCCTGGAGCAACAGGAAACAGAGCAGGCTGGAAAACTTGTGGACAAAGGCCTGAGCCAGGACCCGGAAAACACGGTTCTGCTCAATACCATGGCCAGGATCCGTCTTGCGCAAAATGATTTCAGCATGGCGGAAACAATATACGAAAAAATTATCGAGATCGAAGGAGGTGAAAGCCCTCACACCCTGGCCGGGAAAATCCACCTGTCCCTGCTCGAGGCATCGGCAAAGGCCGATCCGGAACGCGCTGAAATCCTGGCCCGGACCTGGGAGATGTTGCGACGCCTCAGGGAACGTATGGGCGACTGCCCCATGGTGCTGCACTTTAAAGGCCGTTATTTTGAACTTGGCGGCGATGACAAACGGGCAATGGAAGTCTACGAAAGTATCCTGCGGCAGCAACAACGCAACCACTATGCGCTTATTTCCCTGGCCCGGCTGGCCCGAAAACGAGAGGAGACAGACCTGTACAGGAAATCGATGGACGTCCTGCAACAACTTCAGACAGATGAACGACTCACAGTCCAGGAAAGGAAAAAAATTGTAGAATCGTTGCAGGAACTTGGTGAGGGCTGATCATCGACGGTGAGACTACCCCGCGCGTCGATCACCACTTGCCGACAAAGGGTCTGTAACAATGGTTTTTCATCAGGCAGGCAGTGAAATGACGCGCCTGGGAAAGGATAATTTCGTCAAGGGTCATCTCCTTGCCCCGAAATTGGACAATTGCCGCCAGCCTTTCGAATAGTTTCCCCAGAAACAGGTTCCGGGTTTCGCTGGTCAGAAGTCCCTGTTTGTCCTGTTTAAGCCCGTTGTTGCGATTGAGCAGGGAGATCACTGTCCGGTCCACCACCTGGGCCCGGAATTCTTCCATGAGGTCATAAACAAGGGTGGGATTACGGCGATGGGGTTGATGAAGAAAACTTACCTGCGGATGGAGACCGCTTTTCAGAATCGCCTGATATACCCTGCTCTGTAAAATGGCATAGCCATAGTTCAACATGGAGTTGATCAGGTCGTCCGCCCCTTGGTGACGCCGGCCCGGAAAATCTATCCTGCCGGCGAGCAGGCTTTGCACCATGGTCCAGTACAAGGCTGCGCACCGCCCCTCGAGGCCCATGATCCTGTTGAGATATTTCGACGGTCCGCCTTGGGCATTGATCCGCCCCAATTCACTTGCCAGTCCATCCCAGCTATCGAGAAACAGATCAAGGCTTTTTTTGAATTTGTTGTTTCTGCGACGGTGGTATTTACCCAGATATTTGGCAAAACTGCGCTGATTTTTCATCTTGCCCAAGGCGATCTTGCGGGCCAGTTGGAAACGTTTCTCTTCATCGATATGGGCCTGTAACTGTTCAAGTTGCACCTCGGCATTCACAGACTGGGGGGAGGTGAGCATTGCCTCCACAACGCCTGCGGGGCCGGTGAACAGCAGGGGAACATTGTTTGCCGCACACAGGGTGACAACATCTGCGGACAGGGTTATGCCCTTGCCTGCAATGGTCACGGACCTCAACGAAGCCGACAATGTCTCGCAGATAATTCTCCGGTTCCGCTTGACCACGATACGCTGCCCTGTCTTTCCAAGGAACAGTCCCGGCGTGGTCAAATGCAGGTCCGTTGCCAAGCTCTGCTTGCGCAGGATTTTTCGTTTTTTGCTTCGGACCGCTGTTGCCGCGGAACGCGGACCTGACCCGGAACTGTTCTGTTTCTGTTCGGCACGGGCAATCCTGGCAAGCTTCAGGATTTTGCCGATCAATCTCCGCCTGGCCTTGGGGCCGTTGTGTCCCGGCAGTATCAAACCCTCCAGGGCCGTTTCCATATCGCGTTTTTTCGCGTATATCCCCTTTTCCCGGGCGCTTGCCATCAGATTGCCGAGACGGCTTGTCACCATGTCATCAATCCGTCTGAACTCCTCCCGTTCCACCAGGCGGCCATAATATCTGTTCCAGCCGGCAACGGTTTCGTTGATCTTCTGGATTGTCTCTTCAACGGTACGGGAAGGGGTAAGCCGGATCAGTTCGGAGAGTTTGCTGCGGATGCGGTCAAGTTTTTCCTCGGCAATGGAGAGGGAACCCGGCCGGCAGTGAATTCCGAGGAAGGTAAATCCCCCATCGACCGGCAGGATGGGATGTATGTTGTTATTGAGATGCAGCGCAAGGGTATCTCCCAGAAATTGGACGGTATCCCGGTATGCCTGCTCTGCCTGTTTCCGGTTCGGACAGAGAATGACAAAGTCATCGCTGTACCGTACCAGGCCATATTCCTTTTCGGTGAGAAAACAATCCATGGGATGAAGATAGAAATTTGCCAGTAACGGCGAAATCACTCCTCCCTGGCAGACTCCGGAATAAACATCATGCCATTGACCGCGGCGGTCGACCTTGCCCATCCTGAGCCACAGTTCAACCAGACGGACAACAGCCTCATCACCCAGTACCCGGGCGAGACGCTGCAGAAGGAGATCATGGTTCAGGGACCCGAAAAAATCATCGATATCGGCATTAACCACCCATGAAGCGGAAAGATAATCGATGTAATGCCGGACCCGGGCAATGGCGCGCTGTGGCCCCTTTCCCTTGCGGTAGCCGTAACTGCAATCGAGAAATTCCCTTTCGAGGACAGGTTCGATCACCCTGCGCACGGCCTCCTGGGCGATTTTATCCCGCACACCAGGCAGCCCCAGTTCCCGCTTTTCATTATTGCCCTTGTTTTTGGGGATCTGGATCGCCTTCAACGGCTCGGGAATATAGCGTTGCTCCACCAGGTCACACCCAAGTTGTTCAAGATTCTGTTCCAGGTTTTCAGAAAATTCCCTGACACTGACCCCATCCAACCCACCGGAACTCTTCTTGACCATGATCTTCAACCATGCCTCGTTGAGATTACGTGGAGCGATAATTTTGGCAAGCAGAGGGTAATTGGTTTTCATAATGCTCTCCTGATCAAAATGGCGCTCCGTGTTGGCCGGCGCCGGGACTCCGAGTATGTTTCCTTACTTTTATAACAACAGAATGACGCCATATCGTGCAGATAGGATGATCTTCCGGAGACATTCCGGCTTGCGAACATTCATCCCTGGAGATGAAAACCGTTTTTTTCCTGTGGAATCAAACTACTACTTCAATGGATGATGCCGAGATGCCGGGAGAAGACAGGGAGTGAACGTTCGCAAATGCGCGATCAGTCCGATTTGAAGAAGATGATTTGCGAAGAAATGGATATTTTCCCCGGCCAGGGAAAATTTTTATCAATAAAAACAGCATAGTTTTCTTCAATCTGTTTGTAAAAACGGCGGAAAAAGCGAAAGTTCGAAGTCGGTAAGAATTTGTCAAATGAGTTGCGAAAATCAATACCACACAAATTCGGTGATTTAGCGAAAAATTACCAGGTTAATGCAAGAATATTTGGCCCCGGTTATAGGGTTTTGCGAAAGTTGAAACCTCCTTTGACCGCAAAGGATAACGGGCCTGTATCACGGCAGAAAAACTGCGACTGTATGATTGTATGAAATGATGAAAGATGATAAGATATGTATTATCAAACTCCTGCAGGAGGGAATTCCTGAGAAGGAATGGAAACTCTTTTCCTCTTCTGAGGAGAGCGTGCTAAAATCAATTCCTGCAGGAGGGAATTCCTGAGAAGGAATGGAAACCCCACTATGGGCGGGGGACGATGAAAGTAGATCATCCTGCAGGAGGGAATTCCTGAGAAGGAATGGAAACTGTAAATTACAGGCTTCTTTGTTTGGCTTACGAATTTCCCTGCAGGAGGGAATTCCTGAGAAGGAATGGAAACACCTGACCTTATTAAACCAGGTTTGTAAATTCCAAATCCTGCAGGAGGGAATTCCTGAGAAGGAATGGAAACACCATAAGTAGCTCTATCAGAGTGTAGCCCTTTTGATCCTGCAGGAGGGAATTCCTGAGAAGGAATGGAAACAAAAATTGTAAATCTTTCTACCAATAACCCAGGCCCTGCAGGAGGGAATTCCTGAGAAGGAATGGAAACTTGTTCTTCATTTAATGTTAATGTCAGTGGTTTGAGATCCTGCAGGAGGGAATTCCTGAGAAGGAATGGAAACTTTAATGTCTCTGGTGTCCATGGTCCTTCATACAGTTCTTTTGCCTGCAGGAGGGAATTCCTGAGAAGGAATGGAAACGCTTTTATCGCCCAAAAAATCAGGCGATAAGCTTCTCTTAGCCTGCAGGAGGGAATTCCTGAGAAGGAATGGAAACACCACATTCTTCGCAGAGCAGAATTTTTTCCATGTTTTTCTCCTGCAGGAGGGAATTCCTGAGAAGGAATGGAAACGCCAGGACACCCATCATCATAAAACTTTTCATATCTTCCTGCAGGAGGGAATTCCTGAGAAGGAATGGAAACAAAAAAGGTTTGTTGCCACATTTCATCCATGGCGAACACCTGCAGGAGGGAATTCCTGAGAAGGAATGGAAACTATTTTTTCTGTTCGCTGTCCACATTTTTTGCATCTCATCCTGCAGGAGGGAATTCCTGAGAAGGAATGGAAACGAACCGTCCCTTGCGGGATTCCACTATGTTCACTCACAACCTGCAGGAGGGAATTCCTGAGAAGGAATGGAAACAAAAAAGTTTTCGGTGATAACTATGCTGTAAATTTAAACCTGCAGGAGGGAATTCCTGAGAAGGAATGGAAACGCCGAAGATGCAACCATGCTGATCGCCGAAAAAAACCCTGCAGGAGGGAATTCCTGAGAAGGAATGGAAACACTTCCTGATTTGGCACGAAAACTTCCAATGTGTTGGCCTGCAGGAGGGAATTCCTGAGAAGGAATGGAAACGAAGCTGTTAAAGGTCATTTTGTCCTCCTTTTGGTAGGCACCTGCAGGAGGGAATTCCTGAGAAGGAATGGAAACAAAAGGGTCAAGAAAATCGTTTTCAACTTCATGGTACACCTGCAGGAGGGAATTCCTGAGAAGGAATGGAAACATTATTGCAAACCATATCAGAGCTGTCATTTTTATCCCTCCTGCAGGAGGGAATTCCTGAGAAGGAATGGAAACAAAAAACCAGGAAGAATGAACAACAATATATATATAGGTATGGTGGGATTCCAGCCCGCTGCCGTGGCGGTTTCCGTCAAGACCCTTTGCCGCAACAGTTATCCTCCGGAAGAGATCGTTCTGCTCCATACCGGAACGCTCGGGGGAACCTTGTCCCAGGCCAGGCGACTGGAAATTTTTTTCCAATCGGCACAAGGGAAGGAGAAGGGTTGGCTCCCGGACTCAACCCGCATTACATTGCGTCAATACGACTTTTTCAAACTGGAAGAAGTTGTCCGGGCACTCGAGGAACTCCACAAGGCCGGCAAGGTTATCTGGTATGACTGTACGGCCGGACCCAATTATCAGCAGGCCAGGGTGGCGATGCTCACCCGGGACCTGGCCGGTATAACCATCCTCTACAGCGAAGAAAAAATGACCTGCCGGGTCGGCGGGGGCCGTGAAGACAAGTGGAAGAGCGAGAACATCGGTCTCGAGGCCCTCTTGGCGCTCCATGGCCTGGAGCGTAAGGGTGGTTATATCCGGAAAAAAGAATCACTTCGACAGCGCTTTGGCCCCTTTGACCGCCTTTATGAACAGCGGGGCCGTCTCTATGGCATCTACGGCAGGGAAGTACAAGGTCCGGAAATGGCAAGAAAAATTACCAGCGACATCCATGACCGTGCTTTCTGGGATGGATTGCGTCCCAGGATTCTGCTGGAAACCACGGATCCGACGGTTTTCTATCGACTCCAGGGGGACCTGATGGACGCGGTGTACACGGGCCAAAAATTCGGCCCTAGTAAGGCGGCACGGATGCGGCAGCGAAAAAAAAACTGGCAGCAGGAAAAACCTTCCGCTCCGGGGAGTGTGCCGCAAGCGAAAGATGACCCGGGACCATTGGTAAAAGGTCCGTTTCCGGGCGGAGGCGGCAGCGACCCTCCCTTGCTGGTATGCATGGGCAATGACCCCAGTGCGACGCTTGTTGCCCTGTGCAGCCACAGGCCGAAAAAGGCGGTCGTGCTGTACGACGGGTCTACCCTGGTGGTGCGCGAGATGGTGCAACGATTGCTCGACCATGCACAGGGTCTGCCCGTTGGTGAACTGATGCCGAAAAAGATTGATCTCGGTGGAAAGTTGAATTTTAAAGCTGTTCAGGACCTTCTTCCCGGGGAAGATTCCATTGACGCGAATATCTCCCCCGGGAGCAAGGCCCAGGCATGGTCTTTGAGTCGTCTGCCCCAGTCGCCGATCAGATTATGGTCCATAGATAACCGAAGGCAAATGGTACCATCCCTGACCACGCCCGGACAATCCCTTGCCAAGGCACTGCCCCCGTCCCTGCTTCAGGCCGGGATTGTCGGGGGCGAGTTACAGGACAATGGCAGAGCTTTTTTGCCAAGCGATGACCAGCAACAGGTTCTCCATGCCCTGGTTACGGCATGTGCGGAGAAATGCCGGGCGGGTTCTCCGCGCCTGGTTCCGGCAGCGCTTGGTTGCACTCAAGTTTGCGGGGGCACTCTCTATACTAAATACGTCTCGACAAAGAAACTATGGCGGGTTGATTTCAAGAGAAAAGGAAAAAAATTTCGGCTCGAGTTTCCAGGCCACCGGGGAAAAACCCAGGGATTCTGGTTCGAGAATGTCGTTGCCGCCGCCCTTGGGCGGGCGGGACTGACCGACATCATTCTTGGAGTAAAATGGCGGCATACTCATAAAAACGAGGATTCGAATCATTTCCGAACCGAACTCGATATCATCGGAAAATGGAAAAATACCTTTACCGCCATCTCCGTCAAATCGTACGCCCTTGAAAAAGACTCCTTCGTAATACATCACCAGGCAATCATCAGCGAGGCCATGAAGAGGATGGGCAGGTTCTGCCTGCCGGTTTTGATTCGACCCTTTGGCGGTACGAGCCGATCATGTCCCGAGGCATTACTCGAAATCGACGCTCGCTTTCTCGACGATTCTGACAAGCTCGAAGAAATGCTTGACAACTTCCTGAAAAAAAAGCAAACAAGCTGAATATGCCTTCCTCTGTCTTCCTGCGCTTTCTTCCGCCTGATAGCGAATTCCATCTTCCCTCCTTTGCCGGCAAAAAGATCCATGCCGGGTTCCTGCGGATGATCGCATGTCTTGACCCCCAACTCGCAGACAAGCTGCACAGCTCCTCGACACGAAGACCGTATACCCTGGCGCCTGCGCTTATGATGGTTCGATCTCCCGACCGGCAAAGCGGGGAACTGCCCGGTCTTCGCATTACCTGCCTGACCCCGGAAATGGAAAACTGTCTTTGCCGGGCAGCGAAAGAAAAGGTCTTTTTACGTTTGGGAAATACCCGTCTCCGGGTGCATGATATTGTCGATAGCGCTCACCCCATGGTGGGCAAAACATCGTATAGGCGACTCATGCATCCAACGAACGGCAACAGTTCCGGCGGCGGAAAACTTCATTTTGTCTTCCACACACCGACAACGTTTCGTTCGAAAAAAGGCAATGAACTTTTTCCCCTGCCATCCCTTGTCTTTCACGGTCTGTTACTGAAGTGGCAGATTTTTTCTGATGTTCCGATGCCCTGTTTTCCATCAGACTTTGCCGCCGACATTTTTGACGGTCTCCTTCGGCCCTGCCGATATTGCCTGGAAACCGAGATTGTCGACTATTCCACCTATCGACAAATAGGTTTTACCGGTTTCTGCCGGTATGAACTGAACGGAGAGCTTGCAGAGAATGAACGAAAAGCTCTGCTGGCATTGGCCCGTTACAGCCTGTTTGCCGGAACCGGTTACAAGACCACCATGGGGCTTGGTCAGACATCGGTTACTCTCAAGTAAATTTTTTTCCCGCCATTTATCTTTTTTCTGCACGAATTCCCTCGTTTCATTTGTTTTCAAATAAAGGCGCAGATAATCCGGCACGGCTGGTGCGCCTGAGACGGTAAATAATAAAGACGGAAGAGAGGACGATATCGCAGTTGTCACCGACGCCGGCGGCAATTATCTGTCCTCTGTTTTCTGATAAATCCACGCGGCGAGGTCCCCTGTATGCCTGAACAATCCGAACGCAGGACTCCGGAAAACAATCCTGATAAACCAGCATGGCCGGACCGGATTGACCAGCCACAACAAACCATGAAACTCCCTTGCTCCGGCATGGGCGGCCCCTGCCTCAAAGAATTTTCAGATAAACAGCAGACGACACCCGGGATCGAATCCGATCAAGATGGTGGTTTCTCTCTGCACTGTCGCAAGATACTGGAGTTGAACGACAGATTCGATATCAATAGGGCCGAGGACATTGCCGTAGCCATGGGTATCCATCCAGAATATGCCAGGGAATTGATGCGTAAAATCGGCTTGGAGGCGTGAGTAATGGGACAAAAGGTTTTTTTCCCCGCAGTGGAAACAGAAGAATCCGAACAAAAACAATGGCGGGCGACCACAGGCATTACCATGGAATCCGTCCTGTCTCCGCTTTTACGAATGAATCCGGAAACCGACGATCCGCAGGAAAAAAAAGAGGGCCCCCGGAATCATCGTCTGTTTCTGGAATCGGTTGCCGGTTGGCCTGGCGATGTGGAATTGTTTCTGAATATCTACTGCCTGCCGGAAACGGAATATGCAATGACCGGTAAGGTGGCAACCAGGATCCTGCTGTCCGCCACCGCCGGGAACAGACAATCCGCAGTGGCCAGGGTGATTGGGCACCATCATATCTTGATGGGGCTCTTGTATAATTTTTTCCCGGCAATGGAATTTGTTCCCATCCTCGACCTTGCCGAATTACGGGGAGCAATTGCTCCGTTTACCCCGACACATGTTATCGGTATTGGTCGGCGCAGGGAAAAATTTATCATATCGTCGGAGGAAAAAAGCGGTCTGACGAGTTCCGGCAAGAATTTTGCCATCGGTTTCCTGCCCGGGGAAAGATCTGGTAACAGCGAATGCAGCGGCAAAGAGGCCACCCTGGATTATTGTTTTCCCTGGAAGGTCAAGGAGCGGCGGGATCTATCCGATTTGTCCGAAGCCATATTGCTTCATCCCGCCCCCCTTCTGCTACAGATCAGGGTATCGCCTGCAAAACCATCCCACACCTGCATGCACAACCTTCGCATGGCATTACACCAATGTGAGGACCTGCTTATGAATCCGCAGCATCATGATTCATCTCTGCTGACAGTGCAACTCAGGGCCTTGCGCAATGCTATGAGCGAACGTATCCAGGAATATGGAGCAGGCGTTGTTTCCGCCGCTGCGTATCTTTGCTCCACCGCGCCGATTGACGAGGCCATGGCCATGGCGGTCGCGGCGGTGATCTCCCCACGACCGTTTGCGGCCCAGGATGAACATATCTCCCTTTATGGGGGGTGTTCGGTAAAGAAAATAGATTGCGGCAAATTCAACAACCATTCCTTTTTCTTCGACCATGATCCCTATACTCCGGAAGAAGTTTCATCGATGTTCCGCTTTCCTGTGCCCAAAAAAACAGGCATCGCAGGTCTTCCCATCCGGGAATTCCGTACTGTGCCGGTCCCCCCGGTGTTATTGAAATCCGGGAACGGAGACAGGTTGATTCTTGGTGATAATTATCACAGGGGATATGTGCATGAAATCGGTGTTGACGTCGAAACCCTCATGAGACACACCTTTTTACTGGGAATGACGGGTACGGGAAAATCCAACATGCTTTTGGGTATGGTCATGGACGCGATTGAATCGGGTCATGGCCTCTGTCTGATCGATCCTCATGGGGATTTGGTCAATGATATTCTGCAAATCTATCCGGAGAAACGACGGGACGATCTGGTACTGGTTGATTTTCATGATCCTTCCCATCTGGTTCCCATGAATTTTCTTTACTGGCGGCATGAGGAGGAACGTGATCTGATCATCGATGATCTGTATAGCTGGCTCGACCAGACATACAACATGACAACCACGGGTGGCCCCATGTTTGAGTACTATTTCCGGAGTTTTCTCAGGGTCCTCATGGGGGACAGGCCAAGATCGGAGTTTGTTCCGACCATCGGCGATTTTATCAGGATGTTTCGAGACAAAAGTTTCAGGGAGTTGTGTCTGCGATCCGTTACCGATCCCCAGGTTAAACTGTCCCTTGAACAGGCCGAAAGGACGCATGGAGATGTGAGTATAGACAACATCGCTCCCTACATCACCAGCAAATTGAACAGGTTCAATCTGGATAAAAATCTACAGCGAATGACCGGCCAGGAGCGAATGGCCATTGATTTTTCCGAAGTGATGAACAAGGGGAAGATCATGCTGGTCAATCTTGGCAGAGGACGATACGGCGAGGTCGTTACCGGTCTTCTTGCCAGCCAGATCGTCTCGAGATTCAGAGCGGCCGCAATGCAAAGAATATCAATGCCTAAAAATAAGAGACGGGATTTTTTTCTCTTTGTCGATGAATTCCAGAACATCGCCTCGGAAAATTTTATCTCCCTGCTTTCGGAGGCGAGAAAATTCAGGCTGGGGCTTATTCTGGCAAACCAATACGCCGATCAGTTGGACACGTCACGGTTGTCCGGAGAAAAATCGGTGTTACAGGCCATTCTCGGCAATGTGGGAGTTGTGGTTAATTTCAGGGTTGGCATCAAGGACTCGGAACTGATGGAACCGATTTTTGTCCCCGATATATCTCGATATGACCTGATAAATCTGCCCACCGGCCACTGCTATGTAAACATCAAAACCGGAATCCATAAACCTGTTTCTGTCTCCATGAAAACACGATTGCACAACATCACGGCACGAAAGAACCATGCAGAGAGGTTGCGGGCAATATCGCAGAAAAAATACGCAATTCCGGTAAAAGAAGCCGACAGCAGTATACTTGCCCACAATCAACGAATAGAAGAGGCGTTAAAGGCATTGGAACAAGAGCATGATAACGACCTTGATTGTTTTTCAACAGTATTTGAGGAGTGAGAATTTTTCTGGAGCGATAAGGAAAACATGAAAAATGAAGGCGATGGGAATCTGGATTCCCCGACCCGACGACGTCCTTAAAAGGACAGGCATAACTCTTTCATCTAAACGGAGAACCATTATGGACAAACTTTTTTTTCTCAATGCGGCAGCGGCAATTATTCTCACCAGTTCCCTTGTTCATGCTGAAGATGCAATGACAGGGGTTGATCTTGGCACGGTTACGGTACGGGGCCGGGTGGAGATGGGCACGGTCACCGTTGACGGAAACGGTTCGTCGGTCAGAATAAGCGGCGTTTATCTTGGCGACGGGGCAAAACTCGATAACGCGGACATCGATCGTTACATTCACCTTGACGACGCACAGGTGCACAATGGCGGTATCCTGGAGACAGGAGTAATCTCGCTGGGGCCGGGTACGGATATCGATCGACTCGATGTTCACAGTTCCGTGCAGGTTGGCACGACCGTGGTGGATGGCGGCTATCTTTCCATGGGCTCCCTGGATCTGAACGGAGTTCATGCCGATCATCTCACATATTCCGAGGAGATTGAAGCCGACTCGGTCACTGTTACAGGCGGGGGCTCTGCCATCATCGGCGGGATTCACTGATATGATGGCCGGTATGCAACGAAGATCCGGCTGTCTCACCTGTACAGCCGCCTTTTTCCTTCTCATTTTTTTACCAGTTCTCTCCCTCTCGGCCGAGGGGGAGGGGCTGGAGGGGTATCATCACCTGATCACCCGTTCAAGACAAGAAACCGGCTGGACCAATAATGGCACGGAAATCTTCCTGGCACCTGAAGTGAAAGGCGAGGCGGATCAATACAGTGACGAGGAATTGGGTAATTATGTTGTCAAGAGACACAGCCATGTCCGCAAGGTGCATGTCTGCCCCCGGATTACAGGCGATCTCGAGGCAAATCATGATCTGCGGCTTGGTGTGGTTGAGGTCGAGGATGGCGCCGGAGTGAGAGAAATCGACATCCAAGTTGACGGGGATGGCGATATCAGCGGCCATGATCTCTTTATCGGCGGCGTGTTGCTTGACAGGAATGCAGATGTGGACACAGTTAAAATCAAAACGAATATACAGGGAGATATAGATGCCAGGTAAACCACACTTCGTATGGGCAATCATCTGTGTATTTCTTCTTGGCGGCTGCGCCCTCTCACCGGTAACCCCTTCTCCCAACCAAAAGGAGTCGGCACTGATGCACCGGGGCAGTCACCCGGTGACCAGTGAACATCTCTTTAGCAATGCCCTGCGTGAGTTGAGCAGTTATATCAATAACAAGCAGAAGAAGCAGCTCATCGTCATGGTGCATCCGGCCGGGAATAACTCAGGTACCAGGGATCTGCCCGTCCGGATCACCCAGGAAGTCGAGGCGTCGCTGAACCTCCTTTCCGGACGTCATTTCAAAGTGATGCGATTTGACCCCATCTTCAGGTACCAGCTCGGATTAGCCCGCCTGCCGGTTATTCCGGTCATCTATGTGAGCGGGGCCATAACCCGTTTTGACAAGGACCTTGAAAAAAGGGCCAGTGACCGGGAGCTTAACCTGCTGCTTGGCGGCGGCAAATGGAAGACAGGGCTTGATTTCAACTTCGAACGTGAGTTGAGCTATAGTTCTGTTTCCACGGTATTCTCCCTGGTCGATATGCGAACCGGAATAATCGTCCCCCGGATGAGCCGCGCCAATACCGTGCAGGTGTACACCCTCAAGGCCAGGAATGAGGCCGGTTTTGCCATCTACGGCAACGGGGCGGGGATGGAAGGCCGCCTCAAAATGAACCAGGGGCTGCACCAGGGGGTAAAGAACCTGATCGACTATTCCCTGCTCCAGCTCTTTGGCAGTTACTTCAACTTCCCTTACTGGCAATCCCTTGCCGGAACGACCGACCAGGATGTGCTGACTTCCCTGGCAAAACAATTTTCATCATTAAACCACAGACGGCAAGTTCTAACCGTTCAGCAACTGTTGCGTTTCGCCTTTCCTCATGGTCTGCGGAGCCCGGATGGCCGCAGGTTTATCAGGGTGAAGGCGAATGGTGTCATCGATGCCGAGGCCAGTATCTTTCTGCAATTTTACTGCCGGGAGCATGGCCTTGCCTATGATCCTTATTCCCTTGAACCTGTTTATAAAAAACTCCTATCATCCTATCACAATTCGCGGGGGTGATTCCATGCGTGGTATAATCTTTTTTCAGAGACTTGTTTTCCTCTTGCCTTTGCTGGTCCTGGCATGGCCTGATCTCGGGGCCGCCGCCGATGGTCCGGTCCTGGTTGTGGGCGGTATCCACGCCTTGGCAGATCGTTCTGGCCGCGGCGGGAAGGGATCGATGTTTACCGGAGACCCGGCAGCTTCCGTTTCGGGAAATGGCTTGCGGGAAGGGCTGGCCGGGGGTGGACAGGATGCCCTTGACGGTATAAACCTTGCCTCCAGCCTTGAAGAGAATCTTGAACCGAATCTCTCTCCCGAATTGGAGCCGGATCTTGATGATCTGTCGTCCGCCGGGGCTACTCCCCGGACAGTCTACCTGAGGCAGGGTCCTGAAAAACAAATATTTGCCCTGCTGAGCAAATGCTCTTACAGCAAGAAGACATGTTATTTACCATCCAGGGGATGGCGCAGGCTGTCGGACCAGGAAAAGCGGGCACTGGGGCTTGCGCCCGAGCTATTCAATTCGCCGACCGGATTTCATGCCGAACTTTTCCGTACCCCGTCCGGAAAGTATATTATCGGATTCGAAGGAACCGACTCTGTGCGGGATTGGGGAACAAATATCAGCCAGGGCATGCCGGTCCCTATTCTGGCCTCATTAGGCGTTCAATATTGGCAGGCCGCCAGGTTGGCCGACAAGGCAAAGATAAAACTGGGGGACAAGCTGGTCGCCTTTACCGGCCATTCACTTGGCGGCGGCCAGTCCAGTCTTGCCGCCATTGTTACCGGCGTACGGGCGATCACATTCAATGCAGCCGGCCTCAATCGTATTACTGTGGGCCTGCAGGAACTCCATGCCCTGGCCGGGAGGGATAAGGCTTCGGTAAAGATCAAGAGCATAATCAAAAACTGGCGCCATCGGGACCGGCTCATAACAGCCTACCAGGTCAAGGGTGATGAACTCACCTTTCTCCAGGAGAAGTTGAGATATATTCCAACAAGTCTCACCATCGGCCTTGACGTTATCATCCCGGATGCCGTGGGACACAGGGTATTGCTCGATAATCCCGGCGGTATCGACCTGCGGACGGAACATGGTATTGACGCGGTTCTGTCGGCTGATATTCGTTAAAATTCTCTATGGAATGACATAAAGGATATGTTTACAAAAAAAATTATCGGATCACTGATTATTATGTTCCGTATCTGGTTATTTGCGATAATCATGTTTCTGTATTGCGGCCTCTGTCATGCAGGAAAACCATTACCGGTTGTTCACCCGGCAATGACAAAGACAAGGGTCGGCGGGGGCCGGTCGGAACTTTTCCGTGAATATGGCCGCTACGAGGTGCGGCGGGGACAGTACGGCAGGGCGCTTGTCTACCTGAACCAGGCGCTGAGGCTGGCCGGGAAACCGGATGCGAGTCTCGACTTTCTCCTTGATCAGTCCATGATCCATTTTTTTGCCGACCTGAGCCGGAAAATGGTCCCACCCTATGAAGACTTGGCCAGGGAGATGGCCAAACCGACGGGCAGTCGAGCCGTCACTGCCGATAAAATGTTGGTCAACGGCTATGACTCGACGGAAAAAATGGTCGTCGATACGAGCGGGAAACCCCTGTTTGTTCTTGCGGGAGCGGGGAGGTTGTACGGGAAAGAAGGCAGTGATGATAGTTTTTTATCGTTGGAATATGGCCATGACCGGCCAATCCGGTCCGCGGTGTTTTCACCCGATGGCAAAAAAATACTCACCGCAGCCGGTTTTCAGTTCATGCTCTGGGATGGAGATACGGGAGAGCCAATTCTTAGGCAAGAAGACCTCCCTGATCCCGAAGATGTGGATACGCAGTTCCTGTGGGGTTGGCCGGAGGAAATTCTCGGAGCAAGTTTTTCCCCTGATGGCAAGGAAATTATCACCTCGAGCAACCTGGGCATTATCCGGATTTTTGACAGCCG
>WGCP01000170.1 GCA_015493715.1 Desulfobulbaceae bacterium | reverse complement strand
GCCTGTAGTGACGAGATGAAAGACCTCAGCCTTGTGGAGGCACTGCAGCGGATACTTGGCCTGGCCATGGAAAAAATCAGGTCAGCAGGTATTGTGACTGAAGATGTGGCACTTGCGCTTGTTGATTCAATTATGGATATTGCAATTGATATGCTGCAAACAGGGCAGAGGGTATTTCGAAATAATAGCGTTATGGCAACAATTTAGGTCAACTCCGAAACTTGAGTAACATTTAAATCATCACGCATGGCACGAGACTAAACGACCACCAGCTACAAGCTGGTGGGTTTAAAGCTCGGCGGGCTAAACCGCCGACTGCAAGCGAATGCGTCTGCAAGACGGTGGTTTTAAACCACAGGCTTAAAAAACGGCTAAAGCCTGCCCCAGAAACAATAAGTAATGGTATCAATAAGAATTTTATTCATTCCCAAAGCTCCCCATCTATCTGTCGTTCGCCATCAATCTTGCCCTGGATAGTAGCAAACTCTTCGTCTGACCAGCTACCAAAAAGATTATCCAAGTCATCATACTCTCTGGTAAAACGTTTTTCCTTCGTCAAACCTAGATGTTGACGCAGTGTCTCCAGAACAAACTGGTTGACACTTTTTTGTGATTTCTTAGCCTGTTCCTTTAAAATAGCGGCCAATTGCGGATCAACGCCCCGAATAGATAACGAACTCATATCACCCTCCCATACCATTCAACATATATCTCTTTGTGCATGCACCTTGATGTTAAATTATGCCTGCGGATAGCTCTTGTCAAGGCAATAAGCACATTTGAGTCCGGCAATGGAATAAGAGCACCCTACCCTTTTCCCGTCATCCCTGAGTGCTGTTATCGGGGATCCAGTGTCGTTTATCCGAAAATAGCCCACGAACTGACGCCGAGCCGGTGCCTTCACGAACCGATGTTCTGTCTGGAAGGCCCTGCAGGTGGGCCTGGATCCACGCCTTCGCGGGGATGACGGACAAGATGTGCATTTTTGAGTCCGGCAATGGAATAAGAGCACCCTACCCTTTTCCCGTCATCCCCGAGTGCTGTTATCGGGGATCCAGTGTCGTTTATCCGAAAATAGCCCACGAACTGACGCCAAGCCGGTGCCTTCACGAACCGATGTTCTGTCTGGAATGCCCTGCAGGTGGGCCTGGATCCCCGCCTTCGCGGGGATGACGGATACGCACTGATTCATACCATTTTCAGGCCTTTGGCGGCGACCTTTGGGAATCATGCGGGTTAATCGGCATCGTCCGCAATAAAATCAACAAAATTCTCTGCTATCACCTGGCACTCAAGCCCAAAGGGCAGGTAACCGAGATAGCCGAGAATGGGCATGGCAAAGATGTGGTATCGATCCACATAGGGGATGGAATACTGCCAATGGGCCAGGCTTTTCCAGTTCCACATTTCCCAGAAAAATCCACAGATAAGACCGGCAAGGGCGGGGAGAAGCACCGGTCGCCAGTTTCCCCGGAAGAACGAAGCAAAAATGGTTTGACGACCAACAATCCCCTGCATGCCAACAATAATCACAAGAGGGGCAACCCAGACAAAAGGAAACAACTGGTCAGGAGCAAAGGGAAGAGCCGCCAAAATTACCGCCATACCGACAAGAAGGAACCTGCTCGTCCATACTCCCGGGGATAATCGTGATGCATTGTTAGGATGATAATGATCAGCAGGAGTGAAGAAGGTGGCCAGCAGGTCCACTGTACTGAGCACGGCCGGCAGCACCGTTGAAAAACAAAGGGTAGCATTCAGAACATAGGCCAGAGCGCTGAAATCATCAACACCAACATAATACCAGTTCTGAACAAACCTATTGAGCCATTCAAAATACCACCAGAAAATCGCACTGACAGGAAAGAGAAGAAAAAATCGACCGGGATTTCCAAGCAACAGGCAGGTACCGGAACGCCTGAAAGTGACCCCGTTGACCGACAAAATATATCCTGACCAGAGGGGAACAAAGGTGTATGGCTGCAGGATCGAAAACCAGGAAAACCTGTTCCAGGCCAATGCCCAGGCGCAAATGCAAAGCAGTAAACCACCCCATCCCCACCAGGGAAACGGCCGGGCCGAGGAGTCTCTTTTCAGCGACAAAGCATGGTATGATACAAAGAGCAGGCAACTCATGGTCAACAGGAAAAACAATGCACCTGCACCAAAGATCACCCGGTTAAACGGGGCATGGGTCACATATTTGGTTAAGGGAGGAAACTGCAGGTAGCGGCCGACAGGCCGGCCACTAAGCCACACTCCTGCCAGGGGCAGCAGGACACAGGCTACGGCAGCCGGATACAACCATGCCGTTTTCGGTGGTGAGCGCACCCTCACCCTATCCGTTGCCACCGGCCATCGATATATAATTCATGGGGTTTAAAGGCTGCCTTATAGCACATGGCCTTTACCTCTTTGATCCAGTAGCCGAGATAAAGAAATTCAATACGGTGATTTCTGCAGAAATCAATCAGATATAAAATATTCAACGTTCCGGGACTGCGCCATCCCTCATCAGGATCAAAGGAAAAATAAACCGCGTTGAGAAATTTTTCCGAGCCGTCAACAATGGCCACCCCTAATAATTTGTCGCCGATACGGTATCGGAACTCAAAGCAATGGGCAATACTGGTAATAAAAAATCCGGTGTAATAACTGTCGGCCGTACTTTTCCCCTCGGGGAATCGCACATGCAGAAAGCGATCAAGGAGAGCAAGATTTTCCTTGGTCATAGTCAGGGGCGCAACGCCGACCGTAATACCGCTGTTTTTTCTCCAGACCCGTTTCTGGTTCCGGTTCGGCCGAAATTCCTGCGGCCGAATTCGTATCGGCACACAACCATTGCAGCCGGGACAGCGCATTGAATACATGCAGTTCCCATTACGCCGATAGCCCAGGCCAAGAAAGTCCGCCATGGTTTCGCTGTTGAGGGAAGAAAACACCGCCTGATGATAAACGGATTTCCGTTTGAGCCCATACGGACAGCTTGTTGTAATATCAACAAAGCACTGTTCAAATTCCTGAGCTATAGCCATAACAACCAACTTTCAACTTCTATGACGAAAAAGACAAGGGTGATGGAAAGAATCACGAAACAATACCAAATACCAGGGGCACGAAGCGCCTGTTGTTATAGCGCAAAGCGATATAACGAGAGTAAAACCAACCTCCTGGATCCCCGCCCAACAGACTACGGGGATGACAGGGGCAAAGACATCCTGCAGAATAACGGCGTGGGCAGTTGCAGGCATGGCAGGAAAAGATAGCCTGTCAGACCTTGCTCCTGAATTCCTCTCTCTCTAAAAACAAGCATGAAATTCGCGGCTAAAGCTGCATGGGGCTGAACCAAATTATACCGTCACAGCCACAATTAACGATGAGAAGCCATATCGCTCAAATTTTCATTTACCCGCAGAGCGGGCGTGCAGTGCCATTCGCGGATAAGTCCGCTCCTATATGAGGTTGTGGGCTATAAAAGCCTTCCTTTTAGCATGTCGAAGAAAAAATGCGCCGAAATGAAGCCGCCTCACATCACCTCCCTACAATACCCTATACGCCGGATGGATATAGAATCCAACAGCTGTGGCGCAAAACGCCTGATATAGCGTTACACCGTGAAGCGATGTAACGAAAATACCTCCTTGGCAACAAAACCACCGCCTGGATCCCCGTCTAACAGACGGTGGGGATGACGGACGTGGACAGTGAAAGAAATACTCTGCAGCTCCGTGTGTGACAAGGCATTTAGATCCCCGCCCAACAGACTGCGGGAACGCCTATTCGGATTCCGCAGTTTTAAAAGTAATATTTTGAGGGCGTTCTGCTGCCCCGGCAACGGCCTTGCCGGCGATATCCTGGACCTGCTGATATGCTTTTTCCTGCTGCATGATTAATTTATCAATCTGTTTCGTCTGGTCTTTGACAAGGGATTCCAGCGAGGTAATCTTTGTCTGCAGAACGTTCCTTTCTCCTTCAAAGGTTTTATTCATGAGGGTTTCCTTATGGCCGGCATACTCTTTTACTTGTTTCTGAGCCGCTTGCACTGCGGAGTCAACAGCCTTTTGCAATTCTTCAGGAAACGCATTGACTCGTTGTTGCAGCTCATCCATGACCTGTTCACGATCAGTAACCTGATTTTCCCGTTCGGTCAGCTCGGCGTTTTTCTCCTGTTGAAATTGTTCAAAAACCTTCTTTTGTTCTTTGAGTTCTTTTTCCGCCTGCTCCATTTCGTCGTTAAATTTGTTTTGTGCCAGTTCACGGGAACGTTTTACCCGATAGTCATATTCTTCCTGTTCACGAATTCTCTCTTTTTTGTTCTTTACTTTCTCCTCGGCCAGGGCTTCCCTATAGGCGATTTTTTCCCGTTCCCAGCCTTTTTTGGTTTCTGCGATCAGATTGTCGATTTTTTCTTGTTTTTCAGCCATTTCTCCTGCGAATTCTTCTCTGGTTTGTTGCTGAGCCTCCAGGATGGTAGCAAGGTTGGCCGCCTCTTTTTCAATACCGTACAGTGTTTCGAGCTCAGCCTGCTTTATTTCAATCGCCAGCTTCAGATTTTTATATTGCTCCGCTTCAATCTGAATTTTTTGTGAAAGCTCTGTCAGTTCTTGGTTTATGGATAATTTAAGGGCATGAATCCGGTTGACAAGATCTGCGTCAATTGTCTGGTCGGCTTTTTGTACCGTTTCTGTCTTTTTGTTCTTTTCTTTGACCCTTTCCGGATTGAGTTTTGTCTTTTCTTTTGCCTCCATCTCCTGTTGCAGCTGGTGAATGATGTTCAGCATTTCTTTTTTTGTATTCTTCATACTCACGTCTTCAGCCATTTTCCTCTCCCGGCGCCGACAGGCGGCATGATGGTTTGTCATACGGGATTCCAGTGTGCTTTTACCCGCCAGCCTTATTTTTCAATATTTTTGATCGTATGAAAGTTTCACAATAGCAATGTCGGAAGCAGGGTGCAACTCTTGTTTTCTGCTTTACACCCATGAATCTTACGAGTAGCCTGCAAATAACATGGAGAAGCCAAGGGACATAGAAAAAAAATACATCATCTGCTCAATATGTTTCCCGTGGTTGCCGTTATTGGACCACGGCAATGCGGAAAATCGACGTTAGTTCGCCGTTTACAGCCCAGATGGAAATATTATGACCTTGAGAGCCCGGACGACTACCAACTGATCAGCAGCGATCCTGTTGCCTTTTTTTCCATTAACCAGAAAAACATAATCATTAATGAGGCACAGCAATACCCTACTCTCTTTTCGACGTTACGAGGTGTTGTTGATACTGACAGACAGAAAAAGGGGCGTTTTCTGCTGACCGGTTCAAGCTCACCTGAAATTATCAAGGGAATGAGCGAAAGTCTTGCCGGAAGAATTGCCAGCATCGAGTTGTGGCCGTTTAAGCAGAATGAATTCTACGAAACACCTCTGCCCGTTCTCTATAAAATGCTCCTGGATGAACAGGTTCAACCCACGGATTTTCTTGATTTGCAGCCGACATTGGATATTGGGCAGAGTATGGATATCTGGTTTAAGGGAGGATTCCCCGAGCCCCTTATTGAAAGCACAAAAAACCGGTATTTTTATCAGCAATGGATGGAAAATTATGTTGCTGATTATGTGGCGCGTGACATCAGAGCCCTCTTTCCACGGTTGAATATCTATAATTTTCGCCGATTTCTTACAATGCTGGCCCAATTTTCCGGCCATCAGCTCAATATGAGCGACATGGCCAGGACTCTTGAGGTCAGTGTCTCAACCATAAGGGATTACCTCGATATTATTCACCAGACATTTCTCTGGAGAAATTTGCCGCCATTTACAAAAAACAGGCTGAAAAAAGTACAAAAAGCCAAAAAAGGATTCTTTCGTGATCAGGGTATCCTGCATTACTTTCTGAAAATTTCCGATATTGACCGCCTGCTTATTCATCCGGTTGCCGGTTTTTCTTTTGAAAGTTTCGTTATCGAGGAACTTATTCGGGGATTGCAGGCGACCATGGCGGCCCAGTTGGATTTTTCCTATTATAGAACAGTTGATAAATCAAAAGTTGATCTGGTGCTGGAAGGAGCCTTTGGCGTTATTCCCGTAGAAATCCGGCTCAACTCGGGCGTGCAGGGGAAAACGTTACGAGGGCTGGCTAATTTTATTGCAGACACCCGCGCGACGTACGGCATTGTGATTAACTGCGGAAAAAGAGTAGAGCAAATCACTGACAAAATTGTGCAGATACCGGTTCATTACATCTGATGAATCTTGATGGCATCGTAAAACAACATTGATGACCGCCATTCCCGAGATCTTTCCGTCATCCCCGAGATCTGTAGTCGGGGACGGGGACGGGAATTCAGAGGAAATAAGTAGGGAAAGGAATACTCTGCAGCGCCGTGTGTGACAAGGCATATGGATTCCCGCCCAACAGATCACGGGAATGACGGAATGGACAGTCTGCAGGATGCCGGGATGAACAGCTTCTCAGGGTCTGACGCATGGATTTCCGTCACCAAAAACATGAAATGTTATGATTTATCTGCTTATTCCTGCAGAGCGGCTTTAGAGCCACAATATATTATATCCGGCATGAAATTCGCGGCTAAAGTCGTTCCTACATTGGGTTGCAGGCTAAGCCCGCCTTAGTAGTCTACCGCAAAAGGGCAACCTAAAGGATGACATTACCTCGCAGCGCATCGCTTACAATACCCATTAATACGTTATTCCATAGATATGAAACCATCACCAAAAGAGAGGAGCGCTTGGTGTTGCGTTACACCGCAGAGCGATGTAACGAGAATAATTCACTCTACAATTCGCTCTGAAATTCGCGGCTAAAGCCGCTCCTACGTTAAATTTTCAAGATGATGTTATACCAGTCCCTGGTCAAGCATGGCGTTCACCACCTTGACAAAACCGGCAATATTGGCACCGGCCATATAATTTCCATCCATGCCATATTCAGCGGCGGCATCGATACAGGTGGTGTGGATGGAGTGCATGATCTGCTTGAGCCGTGATTCAACCTCTTCCCGGGGCCAGGAAAGCCGCATGGAGTTCTGGGCCATTTCAAGCCCGGACACGGCAACACCACCCGCATTGGCCGCTTTACTCGGCCCATAAAGAAGCCCCTCTTCCATAAAGATATCAATGGCGCCTGGTGTTGAGGGCATATTCGCTCCCTCACAGACCAGACGGACCCCGGCCTGAACAAGATTTTTCGCGTCCTGCTGGTTAATTTCATTCTGGGTTGCACACGGCATGGCGCAGTCGGCCTTATGGGCCCAGAGCGGATTATACCCCAGTTCAGCATCGGCCTCGGTATACACGGCATTCGGGTATTGCTCGCAATACTCGCGAATACGGCCGCGACGGATATTTTTTAACTGTTTGACAAATCCAAGCTTGTCACAGTCGATCCCTTCCTCATCATAGATATAACCGGATGAATCGGACAGGGTCACCACCCTGCCGCCCAGCTGGTTGATCTTTTCGCAGGTATACTGAGCCACATTTCCGGACCCGGAAACCAGACAGGTCTTGCCTTCAATGGAATCATCCACATGATCCAGCATCTCGGAGGCAAAATACACCACCCCGTATCCCGTTGCCTCCGGCCTGATCAGGCTGCCGCCCCAGGCCAGACTTTTGCCGGTCAACACTCCGGTAAACTCATTGCGCAGTTTTTTATACATCCCGAAAAGATACCCGATCTCACGGGCGCCGACACCAATATCGCCGGCCGGCACGTCCGTATCCGGGCCGATATGACGATGCAGTTCCGCCATAAAGGATTGACAAAACCGCATCACTTCCCCGTCGCTGCGTCCCTTAGGGTTAAAATCGGAACCGCCCTTCCCACCGCCCATGTGCAGAGTGGTCAGGGAATTTTTAAAAACCTGCTCAAAAGCCAGAAACTTGATTATCGAAAGCGTTACCGAAGGATGAAATCGTAATCCTCCCTTATACGGACCGATGGCGGAATTCATCTGCACCCGGAAGCCGCGACTAACATGGACCTGGCCCTGGTCGTCCATCCATGGCACCCGGAACAAAACAACCCGTTCCGGCTCGGTAATTCGCTCAAGCACGGCCTGTTTACGATACTCAGGATTGCGCTCCAGCACCGGCCGCACCGTTTCCATCACCTCCTGCACAGCCTGAAGAAATTCTTTCTGCTCCGGATCCCGATCCCTGATACGGGAAAGTATTATTTCCACGGTGACTCCTCTAATTGTGTATTTTTCATAAGCAGGCGATAGGTTTCCTCATAAATAGTTGAACGCGGACCGACCGCAGCAAGGTCAATAATCTTTCCCTCACCCCAGCGACAAATAATTCTGTGGCGGCCTACGCGATAGGTCCACAAGCCGGTTAATTCCAGCTTCAAGGCTTTACCACAGGATGGATTTGCAAGAATATCGGTAAGCGCCACCCGTACTTTTCTTTCTGATTCCGGATGCAATTTTCTGATAAACCAGCATGGCTGGACCATAATTTACCGTCCCGGCCACAACAAACAATGAAAATAGTCGCGAATGACAAAACTTCATGGGGTATTTTCAGATAACAAGGCCAAATTATCAGAAATACGCAATACATGCTCGCCACTCACCGAGCGGATCCTGAAAAAGATTCTCAAGGCTGTAAAGACTTACGGACCGTCTTTCAATTCAGTAAGACCTCCCCTGATCTCTTGCATCAGTTCTTTGTCAAATCGGACATTGGTCGTTTCCCGCCAACTTTCAAACTCATCAGGACTGACTAACACTGCCGCCGGCCGCCCATTTTTCGTGATGACAATCTCCTCATCAACGCCGGACACCGACTCCACCAACTTACTCAGTTGGATTTTTGCCTCTGAAAGAGAAAGCGTTTTCATAAAAGCCATCTTGCGTCGCCACAGGACCATGGAAAATTTTTAAATCAGCGTATTATATTTGTTGTTCATTCAAAGGATAACTTTTCTTCCCCGCAGCCCTAAAATTATAGCCGACCATAATTTACCATGCCTGCAATGACCGAGCAAGACTATCCGATCAAACGCGATCAATCCCCGGCAGGATAGAAGACGGCTTCCGATGTATGGCCGTCCACCTTCAGAACAAAGGGATCGGCCAGGGTTACCTGGGTGACAAAATCTCCTTTGACAACAACGTCCAGTCCCTGGATAATCTCCCAGTCGATAAACTCCGGATT
>WGCP01000169.1 GCA_015493715.1 Desulfobulbaceae bacterium | reverse complement strand
GTGAAGCTCAGAGTGCAGAATCGCGAGCTGATTTTATTCACAAGATGAAAGTTGCTCTCAAGGAATTACGGGAAACTCGAGTGTGGTTACTGATGATTAAGAAGGCAAAACTCATTGAACCATCAAAACTCGAATCACTGCTTGATGAAAGCAATCAGTTAATATCGATTTTTGTAACAAGCCTGAAAACCGCCATAGCAAAGAAAAAGTAGATTTCGTAATTCTAAATTCCTGGTGACCTCTGCGGTTTAAAAAAATGCATTCAAGTGCCAATCATTTTTTTACCACTTTTTTGTATTGCACCCTATTATCGGGCCGGGCCTGTTGATATGGCATATCGGCCATGCCGCAGGCTTTCCTGTGAGCTGGTGAAAAATTGGAGTTGATCATGCATATGTATGGAAAAATAAGGGATCCGTTCAGCGGGTTTTCCCATCTGTTTGGCGCGTTTCTCTCTGTTGCCGGACTCTCAACGCTGGTTACCCTTGCCGCTCGAAGAGGAACTTCCTGGGAGGTGGCGTCTTTTGCCGTTTATGGAGCCAGCCTGGTGCTGTTGTATACGGCCAGTTCCCTGTATCATCTGCTTCCCCTGTCGAAACAGGGACGGAAAATATTCAGGACCCTGGATCATACCATGATCTATATGCTCATCGCCGGGACCTATACGCCGCTTTGTCTCGTTCCTTTGCGCGGCGGCTGGGGGTGGAGCATATTCGGCGTGGTCTGGGGGCTGGCCTTTGCCGGGATTTTTTTATCCATCTTCTGGCTTGCGGCCCCACGGTGGCTCTCCACCGCTATTTACCTGCTTATGGGCTGGGTCTGTATTGTGGCCATTTATCCAATCGTCACCCTGTTGACTGCCGAGGGATTATTCTGGCTGGTTTCCGGAGGTTTGTTCTATACCGTCGGCGCGGTTATCTATGCCCTGAAAAAACCGAATCCCTGGCCGGGTAGGTTTGGGTTCCATGAAATATGGCATCTTTTTGTTCTGGCCGGCAGCGCCTGCCATTTTATGCTGATGTATCGCTATGTGCTGAATGCGTAAACTGAACATCGTTTTCATTCTTCCGAAAATGGCGCAGAGCGCCGGGAAAACCTCGCAGCACTGTAAGCGGCGCTGCAGATCATTTCCGAGGTAGTGCGTCATCCCCGAGCGTTGTTATCGGGGATCCAGATCAAGGTCCGGCCACAAGATACACGCTTGATTTCCGACAAACAGACCATGAAAATGGCAAGTAGTGGGCAAAGCACGGAGATGACGAGTAGAGGGCAGACCACGGAAATGGCAAGTAGTGGGTAAATTACTGCAATGTCAAATAATGGGTCAAGCACGGGCTGACCAAGGTGAGAGGTTGTGGAAATAATAGAGTGGGGAGCCTGCAGGAAGCCCACAAGAACCGAGTTAGTGCGTCATCCCCGAGCGTTGTTATCGGGGATCCAGATCAAGGTCCGGCCACAAGATACACGCTGGATTTCCGACAAACAGACCACGGAAATGACGGGTAGTGGGTCAACCACGGGTTGACCAAGGTGACAGGTTGTGGACATAATAGAGTGGGGAGCCTGCAAGAAGCCCACGAGAACGAGTTAGTGCGTCATCCCCGAGTGTATACGTCATCCCCGAGATTTTTAGTCGGGGACGGGGATCCAGATCAATGCCCGGCCACAAAATGCACGCTGGATTTCCGACAAACAGACCACGGAAATGACGAGTAGAGGGCAGAGCACGGAAATGACGGGTAGTGGGCAGAGCCCGGCAATGACGGGTAGTGGGCAGAGCCCGGCAATGATCAATGTGGCAGGGCGTGGCAGTGATTTGATGTCTTCGTTTTATCGTTCTTGTGGAGACCATGTGGTTTTTGGCCATCTATTCCGTTGCCAGCAGATGCAGGCCTTGGGCGATGATCCCGGTCTCAACTTCCATGCCGGGGGCCGGTGTAAAGGGGAAACGGCTCATTTCCCGTTGCGAAAAGGCGGTATGGATAATGGTGTTGTCGGGAAGGACCAGTTTGATGTCAACTCGGTCGCGACCCTGGTTCATATCACCAATGCGCGTCATTCCCCGCCAGCAGTATAATTTATCAGACTGTACGGGTGCAATCTCCACCGTCTGGTCCGGAAAGGTGAGAAGAAAGTCGCCCGCCTCTTGCGGTAGTGTGTGTAGAAAGTTCCGGTTGAGTGTTCCCAGTCCCTGTGCCTTGATCATGCCCTCTGTGGTGACCCGGGCCGGGATGAAATTTTTCAATCCCATGAGCTCGGCGACAAATTTTGTCTTCGGCCGTCGTGCAATATCCTCTGGTCTCCCTTCCTGTACAATCCTGCCATCGTGCATGACCGCCATCCGGTCGGCCAGAAAAAATGCTTCATTGAGGTCGTGGGTTATATGAAAAACAGTGATGCCCAGTTGCCGGTGAACGCGCTGCAATTCCTCCTGCAGGCGGTCTTTGGTCAGCCGGTCGAGTGCGCTTAATGGTTCGTCCAAAAGCAGCATTGCAGGCTCGAGCGCCAGAGCCCGGGTCAGGGCCACCCGTTGACATTCTCCACCGGAAAGATTTTTTGGCAGCCGTTTAAGCAGGTGGCTGATCCGGAAAAATTCCGCCGTCTCCGTAACCTTTTGTTCGACTGCTTTTTTTGTTAAGGGCTGGAGTCGCAGGCCGAAAGCGATGTTGTGGAAAACAGACAGGTGGGGAAAGAGGGCATAGTCCTGGTAGACCATGCCGAAATGTCGTTTTTCCGGGGCAGTGGTTGTGATATTTTCATCAGTAAGAAAAATTGTTCCCTGGTGCGGCCTGTTCAGTCCGGCAATGGTCTCGAGCAGAACTGTTTTGCCGGCTCCCGTGGGGCCGAGGATGACACGGTACTCTCCCTGACGGATATGGAGATTGATTGACCGGAGTGAAAATCCGCCGATCTGCAGGCTGATATTGTCAAGACGCAGCATGTTCAGTCCTCCTGCCTGCGTGCCGCCAGCCACCGTAATCCCGCAAAGACGACAAGGCAGATGAGAATAAGCAGCACGGCCACGGGCTGGGCATATTTGAGGCCGTAGGATTCAAAGCGTTCCCAGATAAGGACAGGCGCCACCATGGGATGATAGGCCAGGATAATCACAGCCCCGAATTCGGATATGCCCCTGGCCCACATCATAATGGCTCCGGAAACAATGGCCTGTCGGCATAGCGGCAGGGAGACGCGGAAAAACGCCTGTCGGGGCGAGGCGCCCAGGGTGCGGGCAACTTTTTCCAACTTGGGATCCACGGCTAGAAAACCATCCCGGGCCGCATTGACGAGAAAGGGCATGGAAACATAGGCCATGGCCAGACTGATGCCGGCTTCAGTGGAGACAAAGGAAAGTCCCATTTTTGCAAAAAGTCCGCCGACAAGAAATTTCCTGCCGTAGATCATCAGGAGGGCAATACCCATTGCGGTGTGCGGGATCATGATCGGCAGGTCGACCAGCCCCTGGAGGATACTTTTGCCGGGGAAAGACCAGCGGGCCAGCAGATAGGCCAGTGGTATTCCTAACAAAAGACCGGCCAGGGTTGCCCACAGGGCGCAGCGCAGGGAGAGAAGGATGGAGGACAAGACCTCTTTGTCCGCAAGAGTGGCACGCAGAACAGCCGGATCAGAGCTTGCGATCATATTGATCAGCGGCAGGGTCAGGAGCAGCAGCAGGGTGATGGCGACTGCGGTCAGGCCGATGCGAAAGCTCCTCATGCCAACTCCGTTGTTGTCGGTTTGTTGGGGGCCATGATCAAGGGGAGGTTTGCAAGGCGCTTTTTAGCCAATCGGGCAGACGTTTTTGCCTGCCGCTCACCCGTACCGGCCACAGGGGAGGCTGGCCGTTTTTTTGCATTATTGCCCGTCTTTCCGGCCCGATAAGAAACCGTATAAAGGCGGTTGCCGCCTCGCGGTTGGGAGCGTTTGCGCAGATCGTGATACCGTACACCATGGGTTTGCCCTTTTTGGTAATATACTCTCCAGGTTTTTTCCCCGATATTTTGATGGTTGCCTGTGCGTAATATTTTGCCATGGTAGCGGATTTCAGGTTGATTGCATCGGGCAGGGTAACAAAGGGCATGTGGTGCTGCTCGCAGATCGAGCGGTAGATAAAGATATAGTCAAGCTCGCCGCTTTCCAAGAGCGCCATCAGATCGGTTTCCTTGGGCCGGATATTTGCCGGTGGACACCCTTGCCGCAATTTTTTGTACAGGCCCGGCTGGTGGTAATATTGCTCCGCCAACTGCCAGACGAGCAGGCTCCGGTAACCGCAGGGATCAGCATTGGGGTCGGAGTGACCATACCGGACGCCTTTTCGCAGTAGAATTTCCGGCCAGTTTTTTTTGTTGATTTCCCCGGCATACTTTGATTCCGGCCGATACATGAGGGCCATTTCATTGGTGGCAAAGGCTATGTCCCAGGCGGCAAATTTGGGTATCAGCAGGTTGTCGATCACCGTGTAATCGGCCGATGCCATGATATCACAGGGCTTGCCCAGGTCAATAATCTTTCGGGCGCAGGTACGGGAACCGGCGGCTTCCCGTAGGATATGTACCTGCGGGTATTTTTTGTTGAATGCTGTGCTGATCTGTTTAAACGGGATCGAAAGGGAACCGGCATGGAAGATAATCAGGTTGCCATGTGGTTTGGCCACAGCCATTGATGCAAACAGCAGAAATAGCATAATTGTCAGTGGTGTGAACAGGGTCGGCCAATGTGGGCCCGGTTTTTTTGTGGGTCTATGCTGCATGATTATGCTTTGGTTTCAGGCGGCAGGGATTCTCCGGGAAAGACCATGCGACCGCTGCCGCTGAGATCATAACCGGCAAGATTTTCGGCTAATTGTTGAAACGATGGTTCGTGGAGAAGGCTGAAAAAAAGCTGGATGCCGGGATCGAAGAAACGATTCCGCCTGATCAGGAGGTCAAAACGTTCCCGGCGCAGAGGAATAAAATCAAGGCCCAGCAAGCCGGCAACGGCCCGGATGCAAGGCGCTGCGTCGGCCCGGCCTGCGAGTATCTCAAGGCCTGCGCCAAGGTGGCTGGAAAATTCTTTGTCGTAGCCATGGATGGTTTCGGCCTCAATGTCTGCACCAATCAGTTCCCTGTCCAGGAGTAACCGGGTGCCGGTACCCACCGGTCGATTGACGATCCTGATGCCGGACCGTCCCAGGTCCCGAATAGATTGAATCCCCTTGGGGTTTCCTGCGGCAATAAGAATGCCCTGCTCTCGACGGCAGAAATTGACCACCGCCGGAAGTTCTCGCAGTTCCTGTCGGGCAAATTCGAAATTATATTCGCCGTCTTCTTCCTGCAAAAGGTGACAGGCGGCAATATGGCACAGGTTGCGCCCCAGAGCCCGCAGGCCACCCATACTGCCCATGTTGCCGAATACCGCCACATGGTCGGGATTGCGCCGGTTAAACAGGGAAATGGTCTGTTCAAGAAGGGGATCATTGCTGCCGCAAAGAATAATCAGGCCATGGTATGGGGGGAGTGTATCCTGCGGCTTGGGATAGTTAATGGTTTGATTCGCCACCCAGCGGGCGACCAGATGCAGCGGAAACGTCCACTTACCCGTCACCTTGGTGGCCGGCAGTCCCTTGTCGGCAATCAGGGTGTAGACCATTTTTTCATTGACGTTGAGATACCGTGCCACTTCACGGGTCGTCAGCAGCTTGTCGCTTTCCATCGGCTCGCCTTTACTCCCTGTCATACTCTTGCGTTTTGGATCCTTCACCCCAATATGGTTTAAGGGTACTTCCATATGTTTGTTCAGGCCAATCTTTTTCCAAAAGAAAATATGCTGATATAATTATTTCGAAAAGTAACCAATTCTTACAAAAAGTAACTGCTGTGCAATGCGGCGAGAGGGAAGGGGACGAAGGTCGGTGTGACAAGGATAAAACCCTATGGATGGACCAGATTAAGCCGGCCACAACAATGATACGGCTACGGTGTTATCAAGAGACTATGTTTCGGAATTTTTTGTTGAGCCGCAGAGTGGGTATGGATCTTTATGAAATAACCAAAGATTATATCGTTACGCCGCAGATCGGTGTAACGAGCAAGAGTGTTCCTGTAACATTGCTCTGTCCCGTTTTCGAAAAAAAACGGGACATTCAGCTGATGAATGCCCCGGTAAAAGGAGGGATTTCCCAGAGGTTATTTGATCGGAATTCGCATATTTTTCGGAAGGGTTTTTTTCTGCTTGGGCAGTTCTATCTTCAGCACGCCCCGTCGGTATTTTGCCCTGGCCTTGTCCAGGTTTACCGGTGCCGGCAGGGCAATGGCCCGCTCAAAACTGCCGTAGGCGCATTCCACGGCATGATACCTGCCCTTGTCGGATTCACGTTCTATCTTTTTCTCACCACGGATGATGAGAATATCGTCTACTACCTCAATATCAAAATCACTGCGTTTCATTCCCGGGGCCTCGATTCTGACAATGATCTTGTTGCGGGAGTCAAAGACCTCGGCGGCCAGCAGGCCCCAGCCGATACTGCGCTGGTCACTTTCCGCAAGTTCCAGGGCTCTGTCCTTTTTACCCGCCTTGCCGGGTGGGGAAAAGCGGGTGACGGCATTGGTCGCCCTGCTCGTCAGCTTGTTCCAGCCTTCAATGACCGTGTCCCATACCTGGCCCAGGCCCTGTCGAAGTTGTGTCAGTGTTGCCATCTTTTTCACCTCCTTTCTTGTGTTTGTTGCCTGTACCGGAAGCTGATCATGCATATGGAAAAAATAGGTCCTGCAATCGGCATGGTCAAGAGAGCTGGTACAGGATTTAGGCTAACAGTACCTTAAAGAAGTATGCGATACACCTCTTCCACCTGTTCCCAATCCCTGGTGCCGGGATTCTTCAATTCCGGATTAATTGCTTTGAAAACACGCGCCAGACTGATGGTTATTGCACCAACCAGCTCCGGGATTTTTTTCTCCGCCATATCGGAAATTCCAAGCTTGAGCGGGGGCAGGGTCGCCTGTTGCGCAAGAATGGGAGTGAGCGAGAGTTCTTCGTCAAACTCCTTGAAATTACGGATGGCCTGCTGCAGGCCGGCGGTGATGGGGATGTCCTGGTACTCGATGATGTCCCGGCCGTTTATATTGGCGGATACCTGGCCCAGAAGGAGAAGGTCGCGTAACCGTTCCCCGATAAAATCGCCAAGCCGTTTAACGTCGCTTTTATCTATATCGAGACCGGCTGCTCCGCGAAACAACCGTTGCAATTGTTTGATTCCCATAACCATGATGCTTTCCTCCGCTTTTTTACAGCTCTTACTTGGTTTGTTTGGCCATTTTGCGGACCGCAAGGGCCGTGAATGTCAACATCCAGCCATACATCAGGAGTTCAACGCTGACAATGATACCTATGACCCAAAGACCGGAAACCGGCCAACTGATGCCCAGAATAACGGCAAACAGGATATCAACAGCGCCGATAATCACAGGCATCAACCATTTCCAGCCGAGTTTGCGCAACCGGAAGCCATAGAGAATACGGATGATACCCATGGCCAGGAATATTCCACCAAGCAGCAGGGTCAAGGCCGCCGATGCGGCAACAGGGTTCACCAGAATCAATGCCCCGGCGCCGATGTAGAGGACGGCGAGCAGGACATGGACCATCTTGCCACGCCATTTTTCTTCCCTGTCCATGATGTTCTGGACCAAGGCAAAGGTGCCGTTGACCATGATTATGGCCCCGAAAAAGAGCACGGTCACCAAGGTCATCGTTACACTTTGCACCAGACCGATGCCGCCGGTCACCAGCATCAGAATGCCGAGTGCCAGCAACCAGCCCCATTTACGGGGCAGTTCCTCCAGGTCGACCACGACCATTTCGGTGGTTATTTTTTCTTCACTCTTTCCCATGTGATTCTCCTCCATATTCCGGGTCGGAACAGGCACAACGGTGTCGGGTCATGCCTGCTCCGATTTTTACCCGGTTTCGGTTATATGTGTTCTTTTTTTACAATGCCGGAAATTTTTTCCTTGAAGTCCTTCAGGGCTTTTTTCAGCTTTTCAGTAAAACCCTTGCCGAACTTGCCGCCTTCGGTCTTTTTCTCGATTTCCTTGAGCTGTTTGTAAAATGTTTTGTAGTCCTTCTTGCTGCCGTAACCAAGTGCCTCAGCCATTTCAAGCTGGGTTCTGGTATCGGAGAGCAGGCTTGCCAGTTCTTTATTCTGCTTCTCGGTCCGGTTTTTTTGCGCGGCAAGTTTTTCCGCTTTTTTGATCATCTCTTCGGCACGCAGGATGGGAAGAGGAATCACGTTCTTTGTGATAACCAGGGTTGACAGCAGGTCATACAGGCTTTCTTTGGCTTCCTGATATTTTTCCTGATCAACCAGCTTGGCCACGGCCTTGATGCCCTCGGAATAACTTGCCAGCGGCAGGGAAGTAACTACCAAATCGATTTCAGAGGTCAGGCCCATGAGGATTTCCCTTGCCTGCTGGACCTCTCCGTCACCAAGCAGTTTTTTGGCGGTTTTGACGGTTTTTTTAATGGTATCGAGCGAACTGATGAGATCATAGGTCTCAACCCGTACATCAATGGGAGCATTAGCCATATCAGGTTCGCGGGCAATAACGATGTCCAGTTTGCCCGATACGACTGCCAGGGCATCAAGCGCCTTTTGTTTGTCTTTCTTGTCAAGCGCTTCAATTGCCTTTTTGGTCTGGGCAAGGGCGGTTACCGCCTCTTTGATAACCGTTGCCCTTTTCTTTCCGGCCGCTTTGTGGGTTTTATTCTTTACCTCTTTGGAAACTTTGGCCGTTCCTGCAGTCTGAGTTTTGTTTGCACCGGTTTGCGCCATTGCCGTGGTGGTAAAAAGCATTGCCCCGGCCGCCAGCAGACAGATCATGGTTTGACGGAATTTTTTTTGCTCATTCATTGCACACCTCCTGTGTAGGGTTTGGTTGGATTTTGGAAAAAACAATTTGTATACTGTGTGTGGTAACGGCAAAAGGCGTGCCAAATACTAAACAGGCGTATTATCAATATGATGGCTGGTGTGGAGAGGCTGGGGAGAAATGGAGGGCGGCCAATTTGGCCGTTATGGTGATTGGGAGGGCGGCCAAAAGGGCCGCTACTTATTTTTCGTTGAATTTTCGGCGCAGGGTGCGTTCGCCGATGCCGAGGAGTGCGGCGGCTTTTTTTCGATTGAAATTCGTCCGTTTAAGGGCTGCATCAATGAGTATTTTTTCCGCTTCGGCAAGGGTGGCGTCGGCAGGTATGCAGATAGTTTCTCTAGTGGAGCAGTCCGGGCGGGCTTCAATGGCCAGTAGGGTGGCATCGAGAAAGTCGGCCGAGATCTCCTGCATATCGTCGGGAAGACGGACGGCCAGTCTGGTCATGTGGTTGCGGAGTTCACGGATATTACCGGGCCAGGAATAGGCTGACAGCAGGGATTGCGCTTGTCTGGTAAAGAGCGGCGGGTAGCCCTGCCGTCCCATTTCTTCCAGGGTACGCCGGAGAAAATGGTTGGCAAGGAGGATAATGTCCTGTTTCCTCTGCCGAAGCGGCGGTAGTTGTATCTGCAGAACATCCAGCCGATAGAAAAGGTCCCGGCGAAAGAGTCCGGCCTCGACATCCTCATGAAGGTCGCGGTGGGTGGCGGCCACAATGCGGATATCAACCGGCAGCGGCTTCTCTCCGCCGAGCCGTTGAATGGTGCGCTCTTCCAGCACCCGCAACAGGCGAACCTGGAACTGGAGCGGCATTTCACCGATTTCATCCAAAAACAGGGTGCCGACTGATGCCTGCTCAAAGCGGCCGTGGTGCAGGCCTGAGGCACCGGTAAAAGCGCCGCGTTCATGGCCGAAAAGCTCACTTTCCAGCATGGATTCGGGAATGGCGCCGCAGTTGACCGCCACAAAGGGGCCGGTACTTCTGGGGCTTATTCGATGGATGGCCATGGCCACCAGTTCCTTCCCCGTTCCGGTCTCTCCGCAGATGAGGACCGGCTCGTCCAGGGCGGCGAATCTTGGGATATCGGCCAACGCCTCGCCCATGACCGGATCCTGGAAAAGAAGATAGGGGTCGAGCTTTTTTTCCAGACAGGACGGGGAGCGAGCGGCGATATCGCGTTGCAGCCTCCTGGCCAGGGTAATCGGGTCAACCGGTTTTTGCAGGTAATCCCGCACTCCATGTTTCAGGGCCGTCACCGCACTGTCAACCGAACCATGGCCGGTGATGAGATAAAACAGACCATCGGGATAACGTTTCTGGAATTCGGGTAGAAGATCAAGGCCGGTGCCCTTTTTCAGCTTGAGATCGGCCAGCACCACATCAACAGGTACGGTCTCGAGCAGCAGGCCGGCCTCGCGCAGGCCGCCTGCGGTGACAACCTTGCCGCCCATGCCCCGCAATGCCCGAGCCAGGCTGCGCTGAATTGCCGGGTCATCGTCAAGGACCAGAATATGCATTCCGTCAAGCTCTGGGAGGTTATCCGGCTTCTTCATCGTTCCGCTTCCATATTCGGAGGCTGTGGGAGGACAATGGTGAAAACCGTGCCGCCGCCGGACCTGTTATGCACCTGGATACTACCGCCATGAGCTTCAACGGTCCGGCGGCTGATGGCCAGCCCCAGGCCGTGTCCATCCTCCTTGGTGGTGACAAAGGGGGCAAAGATATTGGTTTCTTCCGGGATACCATTGCCCCTATCCCGGACAGTAATCACAACCTTTGCATCCTCAGCTCGGATTTCGCATTCGATCACCCCTCCCTGTTGCCCGCTTTCCGCCGCATTGATAACCAGGTTGAGCAGGACGTCCCGGATGGCATTCTCCATGACCAGGATGGGTCCCTGGACCACTGCCCGGCAACGCAGTTCCAGATTGTTTTTCAATAGAATCGGGGCACTCAATCGATCAATCTCCTGCAGTAGCCGCTCCGCATCTACTTCCTTGACCTGCTCGTCGTGTTTTTTTGTCAGGTTGAGCATGGAAGAGAGTTTATCATCCAGCCGAACTAGGTCATAGTCCATTTCCTTGAGGATTTCGTCGCGTTCCTCCGGGATGATGCGCAATGAGGAGAGGTTGGCCCTGAAACTGGCCAGGGGATTGCGCAGGTCATGGACCAGGCCGGACATGAGTTCGGCGGTTTCGGCCCTCTGGTAGAGCTTTTGCATTCGCGCCTCGAGCCAGCGCGTTTTTTTCGCCGCCCAGATGGTTATGCCAAGAGCGATCAAGAGGCAGGTGACCCCAAGGATGAAAAAGAGCAGGATGGCCCGACGCAGAATCATCATTGCCCGGCCGACGGCATCTCGCAAGGTGGCACGGTTAAAGCCGAAAATGATATATATCGGATCGCGGTTTTTATCTTTGGTTATGAACTCGATGCGCAACAGCGGTTTAGATTCGGAGTAGAGCCGTCTCGGGGCGGTGGAACTGCGCAGGTCCCGTCCCTGCCGGCTTTGCCGAGGTGGCGTTTTGGTGGTGATTATCCGGTTTCCCGTGCCATGATATTTATGAAATCCTGTGGTAGAGGTTTCCAGATTGACGTGCTCCAGTTCGGGAATTTTTGTAAAAACCGTATTAAATTCACGATGCAGCCAGGATTTTTTATTTGTGACCTGTCCGGAAAGATCGGAATGGGCGATATGTTCCAGGACCGGGTTTACGGTTTGGAGCAAACCATGGATCAGAAGCTCGGACTGCGCCTGTCTGGCCTGATAATAGAGCCAGGCCGATCCTGCGCCGGTAACGATGACAAACAGCAACAGCACCACCAGGTACGGCAGAAGAAAGACGTGGACGATTGGCAGCCTGGATCGAATTGCGGCGGGCATAAAGGTGTTACATCAATTCCTTAAAGAAATCATTGCCCTTGTCATCAACCAGGATAAAGGCCGGAAAATTGTCGACCTCTATTTTCCATACGGCTTCCATGCCGAGTTCCGCAAAATCAAGGCATTCGACGGAGGTAATGTTCTTCGCCGCCAGAAGCGCAGCCGGACCACCGATTGAGCCAAGGTAAAACCCGCCATACTCTTTGCAGGAATCGGTGACGACCTGAGAGCGATTGCCCTTGGCGATCATGATCATGGAGCCGCCCAATTTCTGGAACAGCGGCACATAGGGGTCCATACGGCCGGCAGTGGTGGGGCCGAATGATCCCGACGGCATGCCGGGTGGGGTTTTGGCCGGGCCTGCATAGTAGACCGGGTGATTGCATAGGTACTCGGGCAGGGGTTTGCCTGCATCCAGCAGTTCCTTCCACTTGGCATGGGCAATGTCGCGGCCGACGATGATGGTGCCGCTGAGCAGGACCTGGGTGGCAACCGGGTGCTGTGTCAACTCGGCCAGGATTTGCGGCATGGGCTGGTTCAGGTCAACGGCCACTGCCTTGTTATTTATTTTTGTCCTGCATTCCTCAGGAATAAGGCGGCCGGGATTATGGTCCAGTTGTTCAAGCCAGAAGCCCTCATGGGTGATTTTTGCCTTCAGGTTGCGGTCGGCCGAGCAGGAAACACCCATGCCGATGGGGCATGACGCCCCGTGCCGGGGCAGGCGGACCACACGCACGTCATGGGCAAAATACCTGCCCCCGAACTGGGCGCCGATACCGAGTTCGCGGGAGGCGGCCAGCAGCTCCTGTTCAAGTTCGATGTCCCGAAAGGCACGGCCATATTTATTGCCGGATGTGGGCAGGTCGTCATAGTAATGGGTGGAGACCAGTTTGACCATCTTCAGGGTCGCCTCGGCACTGGTGCCGCCGATAACAAAGGCCAGGTGGTAGGGCGGGCAGGCGGCCGTGCCCAGGGTTTTCATCTTGTCGACAAGATAGTTTTTCAGGGCATCGGGATTGAGCAGGGCCTTGGTCTCCTGGTACAGGTAGCTCTTGTTGGCGCTGCCGCCGCCCTTGGCGACAAAGAGGAAACGATACTCCATGCCCCGGGTGGCATAGATGTCTATCTGGGCGGGCAGGTTGGTGCCGGTGTTGACCTCGTCATACATGGTGAGCGGCGCGTTCTGGGAATAGCGCAGATACTCGCCGGTGTAGGTGGCAAATATGCCGGCGGATAATTCTTCCGCATCATTGCACCCGGTCCAGACCTGTTGCCCTTTCTTGCCCATGACGATGGCCGTGCCTGTGTCCTGGCAGATGGGGAGTATTTCTTGAGATGATATTTCCGCATTCTTGAGCATGGCCAGGGCCACCTCACGGTCATTGGCGGAGGCCAGTGGATCTTGAAGGATCTTTGCTACGGATTCATTATGCTCCCGGCGCAGGAAAAAGTTAACCTCATGCATACCAAGGCGCGCTATTTTCTGTAATGCCTCCGGCCGGACAACCAGGATTTCCCGGTCCCGGAATTTTTCCACCGTAACATTTTGCCCCGAGCCCTCGATGAAGCGGTAGTTGGTGGAATCGTGTTCAAGGGGAAAGGGATCCTGGTAGATGAATTCCATTGCGTCAGCCATCTTACATCTCCTGTTGAATGAGCTGCTTGCGAGTAAAGATAACCCTGACAGGTATATCAAGCATATTGGTCTGTAAAAACTGCTCTATCCGTTTAATACCATCATCCTCCATGCTGTCAATGAGGATAACGATTTTTACCACCACGGCCCCGAATTGCATGACCTCTTCGATAGCCCTGACCACCATGGAACCGGAAGAAACAACATCGGCGGCCAGGGCGACCTTGTCGCCCGCTTTAATTCGGGATTCCAGCCATTTTGGTTCGCTTAAGCCGCCGACCTTTTTTCGTGAATCCCGGATAAAAAATACCCCTATTTTCTGCAGGAAAGCGGCCCGGCACAGGACCGGGACAATGGCCTTGCCGGGGCCGCCGACAGCGCAGATATCAAGCTCGTTTATCTCCTCATACAGAAGTCTTCCCGCAAGTTTAACGCCTTGGTGTTTCAAAGATATTTCAAAAAAGTCAAAATAGGTCGGAACAATTTTTGTCGGGGTTTTAAAGTGACTGTGTTCCTTATAGGCGCGTTCCATGATGAGACGGCCCAACTGTTTTTTTTCATTCATTATTTTTGTATTTTTGTTGACTGTATTGTGTCGCAGGATTGCTTTGATTCGTTGTTCAGAGAGCAGATCCATCGGGCCGATGTCGGCATCTGTTCTTTCAGTACGTTTTGATTATAGGCGGTGATTAAATCGTCCTTTTTCAGGCAGCCGACCACGTGACGTGGATCATCGACCGCAACTACCGGCAAAAAAGAAAAATTGCGGCTGGAAAAGAGATGAAACGCCTCTTCCATGTTTTGGTTTTCAGCAACCGTCACCACCTCCCCGTGCATCAGATCGGCGGCAACGACGTGTTCTCCATCATAAGCAGGATCTGCAAGCTGGGCACGAATATCACGCAGGGTCAGGACTCCGGCCAGGTGGTCATGTTCGTCAAGAACAACGAAATGGGGAAACGGGCTTTTAAGAACTTGTTGTACCAGGTCGTGAAACGGCGTCAGGGTGCGAATGATTTCAAGATCACGGCAGATAAAATCCCGGACCTTCATTTTACGCAAGCGATTGGCATCGTGGCCTCTGACGATACGAATGCCCTGGGCAAGGAGCTTAGTTTCGTAGATGGAATAGCCGTGCAGCAGGCGGACAACAATGATTGCCGGAATGCAGGCCGTCATCAGGGGCAGAACTATTTCATAGTTATAGGTCAGTTCAAAGATGGTCAGGATAGCGGTCATCGGGGCCAGGGTGGTCCCGGCAACCACCGCTCCCATGCCGACCAGGGCATAATGGGCGGGGGAGAGCGGCGTGTCCGGCCAGAGGATCTGGGCCAGCGAGCCGATGGCCGATCCCAGGGCTGCTCCTAAAAAAAGTGAAGGCGCAAAGATACCGCCGCTCATGCCGGAACCCACGCAGGAACCGGTGGTAACGAGTTTTGCCAGTAGCAGGATGAGGGCGCCGCCGAAGAGGACATGCCCATGCAGGATATGGTTGATGGTGGCATAGCCTACCCCTAGGGCCTCTGGTTTGAACAGGCCGATACTGCCGACGACCAGTCCACCGACGGCCGGGGCCAGCCAGGCAGGGACCTTGATGCGGTCAAGCAACCTGGTCAGACCAAAAACAAAGGCCATGAACAGCAGGCTGAACAGACCGGCGCCGATACCCAGCCCGAAGTAAAGCAGCAGTTCCGCCGGATGATTGAGGGTAAAAAACGGGATGTGGAACACGGTTTCATCGGACCAGAACAGTTTGGAGATAACAGTGCCGGTAACGGCGGCGACAACAATATTGGAAAGCGATGTTACTTCCAGGTCAAAGAGCAGCACCTCAACGGCAAACATGGTGCCTGCCATGGGTGCCTGGAAGGTGGCGGCAATACCGGCAGCCGCGCCGCAGGCCACGGCCAGACGTCGGTGGTCCGGCCCTAACTTGAAGAGTTGGACCAGGGACGAGCCGATGGATGAGCCGATCTGGACGATGGGCCCCTCACGGCCCACCGAGCCGCCGGCGGCAATAAAGGTGGCGGTGGCAAAACTTTTGGCCAGGGTAACCCGATGGCGGATGATACCATCGCGCAGAGCCAGCGAGGCCATGACCTCGGGGACACCCGGCCCCCTGATTTCCGGGGCAAACCAGGCAAGTAGCGGCCCCAGGGCAAGACCGGCCATGACCGGAGCGCTAAATTTCAACCATGACGGCGCCAGTTGATACTGAAGAAGAAAGCCGTTGTCTCCGGACCAGAACAGACCGGTTTCAACCCCGATCAGCCAGCGGAAAAAGACAGCGCCCAGGCCGGCAAGTGCCCCGATGGTAAGGGCCAGCAGCAGCGGGAAGACACTGTCGGTCAACCGCTTGCGTATGGCGGCAAAGGTGTTCACATCAGTTCATGATGGCGTCGTAAAAACTTCGATCTACTGCGTCGTGTGTCCCGGGGCGATTCACAACATACTACCTGTATAGTTGAGACCCGCCCCGGAACACCACTCCTTGTATATCTGTGTTTTTGCTTAGCCATCTTTAAGAAGTTTGCGGATTTATTACGAGTTCATCAGTTCATGTATTTCTCATTCCTGGATGCCGCAGCCGATCCTGGTGCCGACGGCGGAAAAGAAATATCGGTCGCCGAGATGGTTGAACAGTCGGGCCGCATTGGCAAGACCTGTGCAATGACCGGCCCCGAGTCGCTTGATGGCGAACTTGTCCAGGGCAAGCATGGTTTGTTCAAACTGCTCTGCTTCGGCAAAGCCGAGGTGGGTGCCGCCGATGACGGTATGAATGGGGCGGTCCGGCAGATGGTTGGCGACATGGGTGAGGATATTCACCAGGCCCGCATGGGCGCAGCCAAGGACAATGGTCAGTCCCTGATCGGTGTCGATAACCATGGATTGGTCATCACGCAGGTCATCCTGGATCAGGGTGCCATCCGGGCCCGGGATCTTCATGTTGGGATCAACCGGTTCAAAGGGCGTCACCCGCTCTACCTCTCCGGTGAGGTAGATTCCCTCAAATATTTCGGTGAATTCCCGGACAAAACTAAATCGGGCACCAAGGGACTCGAGATAACTGCGTTTGTAACGAATGCCGATCTCCCGGGAGGCGCCGTCTTTATTCCAGTAACGGTCAAGAAAGCAGTCAGGGTGGGCATACACATCAATTTCACCGCACTGGCGAAGAACATCGGGTAGGCCGGAGGTGTGGTCGTAATGACCATGACTCAAGACAATGGCATCCAGGTTTTTCAGATCAATATCAAGGAGTCTGCTGTTGGCAATGATTCCCTGCCCCTGGCCGGTATCAAAGAGAATGGATCTGCCGAAAATATCGGCATGGATGGCCCATCCGTGTTCGCCGACCAGGCCGAAGGGCCCGGCCACGGAATTTTCGCAGAGTACGGTTAAAGCGCATTGATTGTCCATGTTCCTGCTCCGTTTGTATCCATGGAAACGAAAATAAGGTGTTCGTCATTTTGACGATTATTGTACCATGCTTCATGGAGAAGCAGCGGTCAATAAAAATGTGATCTCGGGTAACGGTTTGGAAAAAATGATGAGCGGCGGATAATCAGATATCCAATGCAGTGTCGGCAGGTGCTGCCGGGAAAAATAGTGCTGCGGTGGGTGAAAAAGATTTTTTGATTACCACCATTGATCAGCAATGAGGGATAACATCGCTACATCCCTGATACCGGATTGTAAGCCGCCATGCCTTTACTTGCTTTCAGGTCGATCAATATAGGCAAGGACAGCGATGGTATCCCTGGGTTCACTCAAGCTGAACTTGAGTGGTAATGAGAAAAAAGATTAGGGAGAGGGCGGGTGGGGCCGAAGGGATCGACCCCGATGGCGTTGAGGTTATTCCACCTCCAGTTTATACATTCCCTTGAGGTCGTCACTGATTCTGAATCCGGTCACATGATGCTTGCCACCCAGATCAAGGACATATTCTTCCTTGGGGGTAAATTTTTTTCCAAGGGTGAAGGGCGTTTTTTTACCACCTTCCCGCATAACTACAGTGTTGACAATAATCGGTTTGTCCAGGCAGCAAATTTTCAGTTTTTGGATGTCTCTGTTGATGCTGATTTCTTTTGCATCGCCACCTGACGACAGGGTCGTGATATCATCCCAGGCCATTGCCTTTGAACATACCAGAGGGATGAAAAGGACCGCCGTCAGAAAAATGATTTGTACATGTCGCATACTTCCTCCTTTACTTGTGTTGGCAGATACAACGGTTACCGGTGCAAGTATGATGTGTTTACCGGCGCCTTGTCAAGGAGAATGAAAGGGCTGTCACAAGCCGGAATAGTATGATTCATTCTTTGACGTTGTATCAGTTTGAAAAAACAATGGGTCTGTAATGTATTTGATTTTTCATAAGGAATAAAAGAGCGAAGAAGGGTAACTTCCTGGATTTTAGTTGCTTTTTTCTTGGGATGTCTATATTATCGCTAATTAATGATTATCATGTAGTAATTATTACTCAATCCCGCTCTTCTTTTAATTATTTTCATAAATAGGTTGTCTATGGAGAATATCCCCGTCGGGTTATTGAAATGTTCAGCCCTTGATAAACGGAAGAACCATAAACTCAGGCAGTATATTCTTGAGCTTGAATTTAAAAATCATATTCTTCGGGTCCAGCAGGAACTCTCACTTGACGGTATTCTCGTCGTCGATGAAGAATGGAATACGGTATCATTTAATCAGCGATTTATTGATATGTGGGAAATCCCGGACCATATTCAACAGAGTTATGATGACAAGAAAAGGATCCAGTTTGTACTCGACAAATTGAAACACCCGGACCGGTTTATGTCCCGGGTTGAATACCTGATGACAAACCATGAGGAAAAGAGTCGGGATGAGCTTGAACTCCTTGACGGTAGGTTCTTTGATCGGTATTCAGCACCAATACTCGATAAGAAAAATAATTTTCGGGGTCGGGTCTGGTTTTTTCGAGATATTACTGAAATCCGGCAGAGTAGAACTCTTCTGCAGCAGCAGAATAATGAACTTGAAGAAAGGGTTCATAAACGTACTGTTGAGCTGCGAAACCTTAATCAGACCCTGACGACCCTTCTTCATTCCCTGGAAAAAGAAAAAATAGTACTTGAAGAAAAGGCCACCGTAAATTTTCAGGAGGCATTGCTGCCGTTTTTTGATACCTTGAAAGAAACACATCTTTCGGAGCGGCAACACCATCTCCTGGACATGATGGAGCATATTCTATCAGATCTTCTCTCTTCAATGAATTCTTCTTTGCACCATCTGCGATATCCGTTAACTCCCACTGAAACAAAAATTGTTAACTGTATAAAAGCCGGTCAGACCTCCAAAGAAATTGCCGTACTCCTTTGTTGTTCAGAACGAACTGTTGAGGGCCATCGTTCCGCGATTCGGCGTAAGCTCGGCCTGAAAAAAGGGGAAAATCTGTTTCTTCACCTTCGATCTCTTTCCTGAATTTCATTCGCCTGCAAGGATTTTATATAAAACCACATGATTCTTCCACGTGGTTTGTGCGTGGTTATCCCGTGTTGTATTTATCCGTTGTTTTCATATATCCTGAAAGTGGTTATACAAGGAGTGAGTCTTCTTTCTTATTGCGAACAGGTATTATTCATTGGGTGCGTCTCGTGACTCCTTGTGTATTCCTTGTGTGTACTTCAATGTTGGCTTTTTGTCGTAAATTGACATCATGAACAGGAAGGAGGTTGTTGTGGCATTGATTAAATGGCGGGATTCGTATTCGGTGGGAGTAGATAAGTTTGATCAGGAGCACATGGTGCTTGTCGAACTGATTAATGAAATGTTCATTATTGTTCGGGACAAGGGTGAGGTTTCCACCCTGGCCGATGCCGTTGAAAAGCTGGTTGACTACACAAGAGTTCATTTTGCCGATGAGGAGGAAGACCTGGAAAAGGTCAACTATCCCCATTTGGAGGAGCATAAGGAGATCCATGCCGATCTGCTGGAGCAGGTGCTCAGATTTCAGGCAAGGATGGATAAGGAAGGAGAAGAGATGAGAACGGATCTCTACAAATTTCTCAGAGATTGGCTGATCAATCATATCCTTGATGAGGACATGAAGTATAGTGAGTATTTCAAGGAGGATTTGGAAGGCGTTGCCGCAGTTTCCGCGTAAGTCGGAAAACCCGCCTCTTCCCCTCCGGTAATCCGCCGTTAGAGATTACCTCTCTCTGTTACCAGCGATGTACTTTCCGGCCAAAATCAACGGGATTTTTTTCGACATTTTCATCGGTGTAAAAATCGGCCAGTATAATCATAGTTGATGAAGTGAAGCTGTGAAAAAAAATTAGTCCACTCAGCGCCGATACACTGATATATTATGAAACTCTAAGGTGGGCTTTGCCCACAACCCAATAAATCGTAGGAGCCCGCCCCTGCGGGCGATAATGACGGCGCAGGCAATTCGCCCCAATCGCCCGCAGGGGCGGGCTCCTACACTGTGCCTGAAAATTTTCTCGGAGTCTACGCTTACCTGTTTTTCATGACAGGAATTCAGGAGTAAGGTACTAATCTTCAGTCTTTTATGCGACCTTTCTGTACTGGATCGGTGACTGTCCGGTCCATCTCTTGAAGGATCTTGAAAAGGTACTTAACTCGCTGAACCCGAGGAGAAAGGCGATCTCCGTCAAATCCATGTTGTCCTGCTGCACATAATCTTTGGCAAGTTTCATGCGTGTTGTATTGAGGAGAGAAAGAAAGGTTGTTCCTTCTTCTTTGAGCAGACGTTGGAGTTTTCTGGTGCTTACGTTGAGTTCTGATGCCGCCTTTTCTACGGTGATAGAGCCTGAAGGTAGGTGTTTCATGATTAGCTTGCGGACTCGTGTCGCCCAGGAGTTATCGTGGAGCGTGGCAAGATATCTGCTCATTGCCTGGTCATTAAATTCAGCCAGTTCTTCATTGGCGCCCGGCAGGAGGACATCCACCAGCTTCAACGGCAGTGCCAGACCGGCGGCTGGAGCATCAAAGGTAATCGGCCCCTGGAAAAATTCATAATATTTACCGGCACAGACCGGCCGGGCGTGACTGAAACACACCGAAACAGGGGTGAGGTTGTGGTGGAAATTTATTCGTAGGGTACTCATGATCCAGGCGAGAGCTGCATCTTCCCGGCCCTGTGGATAGGGTTTTTCATCCCGGTAGGTTAGAGTAAAGACAAGAGCTTTCTTGTCTTTGTCTTCATGTATTTTGCCGAACCTAGCTTCGGAAAGAACCTTGTGAAATCGTAAGAGCCGCTCCAGGGTGATGCGCAGGCTTTGACTCATCAGCAGGGCATACCCTAGGGTGCCGAAGTGGGTTGGATGCCAGCTGGTTGCAGCGGCAAGACCGAAACAGGGGTCTTTGATCCGCTCGGCCGCCTCGTCCCATAGCATGGCTACCTTATTTAGCGGGTATCGTGCTCCAGGCTGATACATGAGCGCCGGATCAAGCTGTGCTTTTTGAAAAATCGCTTCCGGGTCCTGGTTGTACTGCCTGCAGATATTCCATAACACCAGTTGCACACTTGCCAGCTTTGTCAGATTCATGGGCCCTCCCGGTAGCTCATGCAGTTTCGACCTTGAAAAGAGCTGGTCAATGTCGTTTACGGCCGAGCCGCCATGATACGACACGATTGCTGTTCCCGCGTTTTACCGCCCTCCTTTTTCGTATATCTTAATATAAAAGCAAAAAAAGAACAATTCCGGCACCGGATTCTTCCTGTTGCCGTCGTAAACTGCCAAGTATTTTGGCGCCCAAAGGCAAGCAGTTAGGCCACCTCTTCCTCTATACTCTTACCAGATATCGGTTAAACCGGCATGGCCGGACAGGAAATGAACTTCCAGTCTTCACTGTGTTTGGACTCCGGTCAACTCCGTGGAGTTCCCGTTGCCCTGTGCCGATTGTCAGTCAACAAGAAGATTGTGAGGAGAGTGTTGTGGGTTCACAGGTAATGACATATCCCGGTGTCGGCATCAGGGAGCAGGGGGGGGCGTCAGTTGATTGTTTAGGCGAGCTGCTGACATCGATTATTTCCCCGAAGGAAACCAGACCATGTATCGAGCTGGGCGATTGCTGCTTTGATCCGGTAACCGGTATTGAGACCGGCTCCCGGCTCAGTATCAAGGTCGATTGTGAGGAACGACGGGCATCACCCGGCAACAGGACGATAACCATGTCGGGTACGGTGGACAACCATCAGGGACAGGTAAAACCGTTCACCCTCTATTTGTCTTTGTGGCACCAGGAGGGTGGTCCCGGATGGATGGCCGGCAGCAGTTGTTGCTGTTCCTGGTCCCGGAGGTTGGATATTCCCTGTGCCGGGCAAGAGCGAAAACAACTCTTTGACACCCTGTTTGATGTGGAGGTGTATCGGAGGTTGTTGTCCGGCCGGTTGGTTTCAGGCCGCGGCAGAGGTTTTTTATTCTTTCAAAACCGGTTGTGTTTGAGTGACAGGTCGAGAAGTTCATACGGAAAAATTGAGGCTGGATTATGAATGGGCAATTGTTTGTCAATACCGACCGGGACCTGATGATGGTCCTGGATGCCAACCACCGGATTATAGCAGTAAATGATCGGGTTACTGAAGTTTCTGGTCTGTCTGTCGAAGAATGTGCCGGCCACTGTTGTTATGAGATATTTACCGAACAACAGGAAAGCGGTTCCCCCGGCTTTAAGCTCCGGTCCTGTTCAGAGGGCGAAGTCTCCTTCAGTGATCTGGCGCTCCGGGGGCGGGAGAAGACATTTCATGTCGATTCCGTTCCCCTGTCCGGGCCGGAAGGCAGGAGCGGTTATTCTCTCTGTATTGCCCGGGATGTTACCGATGTGCGGAAAATGGAAGAAAAAATATTTCAGACCCACAGAATGGAAACCATCGGAATGCTGGCAGGCGGCATTGCCCACGATTTCAATAACATCCTTACGGCAATTCTTGGTTTTGCCGAAATAGCCCGTGCAAAGCTATCCGCAGGCCGGCCCGTTACCGAAGAGCTTGACGAAGTCATTGCCGCATCCCGGCGGGCGGCGGACCTGGTCGGCCAGATTCTCCGCTACAGTAGCTCGGGTGATCAAGGGAAAAAGGCGTTGCGCATGGATCTGGTTGTGAAGGAGGCCTTGAAAATGCTGCGTTCAACCCTGCCGGCAACCATTGATATTTCAACGGATATTGCCCGGGAAGAAACCCTGGTTTTTGCGGACCCGACAAGTATCCACCAGATTGTTGTCAACCTCTGTACCAATGGACTGCGGGCCATAGGAACGGAGAAGGGAAGTTTACATATAAGGCTCGGAAAAGTTGTTCTGTCTTCATCCCAGCTGCCGGCGGCAGCAAATGTCGGCCCTGGTCCCTTTGTTGAGTTGACGATTAAAGACAGCGGCAACGGGATGGACAAGAAAACCATGGCCCAGATATTTGAACCCTATTTTACCACCAGGGAACAGGGGGAGGGGACCGGACTCGGGCTTGCCGTCACCCGCGGAATCGTGCAGAAGTATAATGGATTTATCCAGGTGGAGAGCGTCCCTGGTGAGGGGAGTGTTTTCTCCATATATCTGCCGGCCGCCGGTGAGGGGTATGACGGCGTGGAAGAACGGGAAGAGGAAGATCTTGCCACCGGCCGGGAACGCATCCTCTTTGTCGATGATGAACCGGCAATCGTCAATTTTGGCCGCTCGTTTCTGAAAAGCCTGGGGTACCATGTGGAGACGGAGATTGACAGTGTTGCGGCCCTGGCAAAATTCACGGCTGATCCAGCGGCCTTTGACCTGGTCATTACCGATCAGACCATGCCTGAAATAACCGGCCTGGAGCTGGCCCGGAGTATGCTTGCCCTGAGGCCGGATTTGCCGATTATTCTGTGTACGGGGTATTCGGCGGCTCTTTCTGAGCATGAAGTGCATACCGCCGGAGTCCGGTCTTTTTTGGCCAAGCCGCTGGATACGAGGATTCTTGCCGATGCCGTCCGGGAGGTGTTGGACGGGTAGGCGGTTGCCGCCGTATGTATGAGCCCGTTGATTTAATGTATTTTTGCCCGATCTCTGCGTTATACGAAAAAATTTATCCTCGGAATATCAACTATATGCCTGTGGTAAATTTTTACGTATGCCTTAATCTCGAACGAAAATCCTATTAAATCAACAGATTCATGTATGGCGTTGAGACAATTTTTTAAAACTCGACTCGGAACTCGGTGCTGTGTGCAGAGGTATTACGGACAGCGGATATTTTCTCTTTTCATGATATCTGCAATAATATTCTGCTCGGGAATGCCCGATAAACCATTTCATCTCGAGGTATGCAAGTTTTATATGTAGTTACGGGGGCAGGATATATATTTCTGCCTGTCCCCGGCAATGTGGTAATGATGTGCACTTTCCTGATAAACCAGCATGGCTGGACCATAATTTACTGTCCCAGCCACAACGAATGATGAAAATAGTCCGGAATGACACAGCTATGCGGGCTATTTTCGGATAAATAATATTGTTTACATTTAAGGTCTATGTCGGTATAAATGCAATTGGCGCAATGTTTTCTCGTTTCCTCTAATAATTACAGGTTGTTATAAATGTCTACAGAAGAACATGAAGGGAAACAATGGCTATGGGTATTGATTGTAGGGCTCGGCCTGATTGCCCTAGCTGATTTCCTCTTCGTTGGAGAAGGGCTGTTGTCTGCAGGTATTCTGGGGCTTGGCGGCCTTCTTGTTGTGTTTGCCTCCTCCGAGATGATGATCAAGGCTGTTGATGGCTACGCCCGACGCAAAAAGATGAATTCTTTTGTCGCCGGCACCATGGCGGGGCTTTCAAGTAATATTCCTGAGCTGGTTATGCTTGCGTTTGTTTTGATTGCAACCCCAAGGGTGGGCTTCATTGTTACGGTGCTGACCCTGCATGTTGGTGCGGCGGCCTTTGGTCTCTACTGTGGAGCGCTCCCCCGGGATGTTGAGGGAAACGCGAATCTGCCCAAGCCATTGGTCGGACTGAGCACCGATTTGTACGCTGCCGCCGGTGGCGTATTTTTCAGTCTCGGCATGATCATGTTGCTGATGAAAGCTTTCGCCGTCCGGGGGACTGTTAATCCCGCTCTCAACACTACAGACCTCTATTTCTTCGGCACGCTCCTGTTGCTCATCCAGGCGGTAGCCGTCACGCGTTTGGTAAAACGATTTTCCGGCAAACACCAATCCGCTTCCGATGAGGATATTCCAGTCGAACAGGCTGACGATTCGGCGCAGATGCCGATTGTAACCATTGTTGCTTTTAGTGTGGCCGGCCTGGTGGTTTCGGTCATCGGTGGCCATTCAGTTGGTGAATTTGCCGGAGCCCTGGTGGAGCGGTTGGCACATTCTGGATATTCTGAAATGTTTGGCGCCATCATCTTAAGTCTGTTTTCGGCCTCCGGCGCCTTTGTCATGATCGGCACAGCCCATGTTCAGAAAAAATACAATATTGCCATGGCCAATGCCTCCGGTGCAATCACACAGGTTCCCTTCCTGGTGCTTCCCATTGCCATGATCATGCTGGCAGCCTTTACCCAAACCGGTATTATACCTGCCGTGGACAATGTCGGCGGCGTTATTCCTATCGATATCCACACCACCAGCGCCATTTTACTGGGATTCCCTTCCATGCTTGTACTCTGGAAAGCGGTGCAGGACGATGGCAAGGTCAACTGGGTTGAAACCAGTACCATGGTCGCTATCTTTCTGCTGGTTATTTATTTGCTGGTGGCGCACGGTTGATCCCGCTGATCAATCAAATCGGCACCACTTGGTTTTGCCCCAGGGTAGCCAGCAAGGGATGATCCCTTTTTTATTCTTTTCTTTCTTTTCTGTTGCTTTTCTGCGCTTGCGGATGCCGTCCGGGATCAGCCGGTTACAGGGTGTATCGGTCCCGGATTTTCCGGAACATACAGAAGTGGAGATTATCAGATCCGGAACAGCCTGTTTTTATTGTGCCGGCGCCGGATCAATGCCCTTAAAAATACCATTGCCGCCACTGCCTGCATAGAGCAGAGACGGATTGGACGGATCAACCGTGATCGAAGTGAAGTTAAGAATACTTAAGCCCTTGTTGACCGGCTTCCAGTTTGCGCCGCCATCGGTGGATTTGAAAATGCCTCTTCCACTGCTGTTGTCATGGTAGGGGGCATCGGAGGTGGCGGCATAGAGTATGTCCGGGCCTGCCGGACTGAGGGCAAGGGACAGCACCTCCAGGTTTTCATCACCGCCAAACCCCGAGTTCATTTTCTGCCAGCTGGTGCCGCCGTCAACGCTTTTGTAGACCCCGCCCGGAAATTCTATCTGCTTGGAATGATCATATTCACTGCTGACTGCGGTATAGATGGTCTGTGAATTGCCGGGAACGACTTCGATGTCCCAGACACTGAGCTGGGGCAGCTGGGATGTATCGATGCGGCTCCATTTGTCGCCGCCGTTCGTGAATTTGAATAATCCGCCCTGAACCGTGCTCATATCATTACCATGCTCGATGTGTTGGGCCTCGATACCGGCATAGAGAGTTGAAGGATTATTGGGATCAACAGCAATCTTTCTGACCTGCAGGTTTTTGACGTGCAGGTTGGCATCATACACGCCAAGGCCAGTGTTAATAGGATCCCAATTCTGACCGCCGTCGGTGGTTTTGTAGATACCGTTTTTGTAACTGGCAGCATACAGAATGCGCGAATCCTCTGGGCTGCTTGTGTCCATGGCAATGGACCAGATCTGGGCGTCAGGAAGGCCGCTACTGACCACGGTCCAGGTTTCGCCATGATCGACACTCTTGCAGACCTCGCCCTTGTTTTCCTCCCACTGGCCGGATGCGGCGTAAACAACAGCAGGGTTGGCCGGATCAACAACAATGGAAAAGGTGTCTGCTGTATAGGTCATGTTCTTAAAGGTATGTTTAAAGGACCTGCCGCCGTCGATGCTTTTCAGAAAACCCATGTCCCAGTACCCGGCATAGATTCTCCTGGAATTGGTCGGGTCCACCACCACCTCCTGCAAACAGGTGGTTTCCATGCCGTTGCCTTGCCAGTAGCCGTTTCCGACGGATTGTGTGTAGGCCTGGGTCCAGTTGTCACCGCCATTATCCGTGGTAAACACATGGGTGGAGGTGCCGAAATAGAGACGGTTCGGATCCTGGGGATCAATGGCCAGGGACTTTACGGCCACATCAGATTCCGTGATCCAGCCCAGGTCCACGTTTTTATCATCGTTGTCGTCATCATCCCGGCTGACCCGGCTCCAGCTCTCGCCCCCATCAGTGGTTTTGTAGACGCCGGGATCAGGTGTCCATGAGTTATTGCCCACATACAGGGTCTGTGGATGGTCTGGATCAATGACAATAACGGGATAATTACTGGTCTTTCCTTCTTCCGTCCCCATTGTCTGCGGCAGGCCGGTGTTCTTTGCCGTCCAGCTATTTCCGCCGTCTTTGGATTTGTAGACCCCGCCCTGCCAGCTTGCGCTGCCGGGTTCCGCCCACATGGTCACATACAGGGTATTGGTATCGGCCGGATTGATCACCAGGCCCATGACCCGCAGATGATTCGGCAGACCGCTATTCTTTGCTGTCCAAGTCGCCCCACTATTACTGCTTGTATAGACCCCTTTGCTGGTGGCGGCAAAAAGGATGTTCGTCTGGTTT
>WGCP01000168.1 GCA_015493715.1 Desulfobulbaceae bacterium | reverse complement strand
CTGAAGTTGCCCCGGGCGACTTCTTCCTCCAGGTTGCGATTGGAGGCCGCCAGGATGCGGACATCAATTGCCAGTGTTTCCTGGCCGCCCACTCTCTGTAGCTCATGTTCCTGGAGAACCCTTAACAGCTTGGCCTGCATGGCAGGAGAGGTCTCGCCGATTTCATCAAGGAACAGGGTCCCCCCCTGGGCCTGGATAAATCGTCCTTCCCTGCGTTGGTCGGCACCGGTAAAGGCGCCTTTCTCATGGCCGAACAGTTCCGATTCCAGCAGGTTTTCCGCCAGGGCGGCGCAGTTTACCTTGATAAACGGCCCTTTGGCCCGATGACTCTTGTAATGGAGGGCCGAGGCAACCAGTTCTTTGCCGGTCCCTGATTCCCCGGTAATCAAGACGGTTGCCTCCGTGGGAGCGACATGAAGAATCATGTCCCACAGGCTGCGCATGGTTTCCGAAGCCCCGATGATCCGGTCGTCCTCACCAAAGGGCTCACCGGAGATTGACGGGGCCTGTGATTGCTTGCGGTGGCCCATGGCTATTTCCAGCGTTTCCCGCAACCGGTCGAAGTCCAGGGGTTTGGTCAGATAATCATGGGCGCCCTGTTTAATGGCGGCGACTGCGGAATCCACGGAGGAGTAAGCCGTCATGATGACGACCGGAATGGCCGGATTGGTCGCATTGATTTTTTGCAGGGCCTCCATGCCGTCCATCGTTGTCATGCGAACGTCCATGAGCACGGCATCAAAGGGACCCTCTTCAACGGCTCTGACTGCAGTTACGCCATCATCGGCCTCGGTCGTCTCCCATCCCCATTCGTTAAACAGAGTGGTCAGCATATAGCGATGGACCTGTTCATCGTCGACGACTAATATGCGCGGTTGTGTTTTCTTTGAGGTCATCACTTGCAAGAGGTGAAAAGAGTCAATAATCAGGCGGTTCAACAGCCGTAAACAACAATAAAACAGCTCGGCGTATCCCGTTCTTTGTTATCCTTGCGTATTCTTCGGTGCGGGAGTACACGAAACAGAGTATCCTGCGTCGATATCATAGTTGGAAAATGATTGATCGTTATTTTTCGATTCAGATGATAATTTTTTACTGTACCATTAAATGAGCTTTCTGTGCAAACGGAACATACCCTTGAAATAAAAAAGATTATAGCCGGTGGTAACGGTCTTGGCTACCTGGATGACGGTCTGGTTACCATGGTGCCTTTCGTCCTTGCAGGCGAATTGGTTCGCGTTGCTGAAATACGACGTTGTTCCGGCTATATCGTTGCCAATCTTCTCCAGGTTCTTCGCCCCTCGCCTCTTCGCTGTGAACCAAAATGTAGATATTTTGGTCATTGCGGCGGCTGTAATCTGCAGCATATTTCTTCCACCGGACAACCGGCAGTGAAAGAGGAAATAATCGGCGAGTTGGTAAGCCGGGCCCGTTTGGCTCCGGTTGAGGGATTGGCATCGCCTCTGCCGTCGCCGCAGTCGGAAGGGTATAGGCACCGGGTACGGTTTCATTTGTCCCGGAGCGGTGAAATCGGCTTTCACCGCTCCGGGACAAATGAACTGGTTGCCGTCAACCATTGTCTGTTGGCCGCACCAGCCATTAACCGTGCCTTGGAGGAATTGATTGCCTCCGGTCTGCCGGCGAAGATCGGCCGCTATTGCCGGCAGGTTGAATTTGTCTGCTCGCCGGAAGATCAATCAGTATCAGCTACCCTGTTGCTCAAGGAAAACAGAAAACCTTCGGGTGTGCTGATTGAGGCTGTTTTGAATCTTCAAACTCTTTCCGGGCTGGTGGTTCGCAGGCGCAAAAAGATTGTGTTTGCGGGTGGAAACAATGGTGTCCGTCAAACATTTGCCGGCAGGCTATCGTCCTATATTCTGCAATGGGACAATCAATGTTTCTTTCAGGTCAATCCCATGCAGAACAAACGGCTTGTGCGGCTCGTTCTTGAGCATGCCGGTAATTTGACAGGACAACGGGTGTTGGACCTGTTTTGCGGCATGGGAAATTTTTCCATCCCGTTGGCCGTTGCCGGGGCAGTGGTGACAGGAGTTGAATGGAATCGGCAGGCGATTGGTGCTGCTCGTAAAAATGCCCAGGATGCCGGTATAGACGCAATCACCTTCATCACGGCTGATGTCACCGGATATCTGCAGGGATGCATCGGCGGGGATAACCATTATGATATTCTTCTGCTTGATCCTCCGAGGCAGGGACTTGGCCGTGCGGCCCGATTGTTGCCCGTCTTTGCAAGTGGAAAAATTATATATATCTCCTGTGATCCCGCCACCCTGGTCCGGGACGTGCGGATTCTTGTTCAGGAAGGTTATCACCTCTCTTCCATGACGCCGGTTGATATGTTTCCCCAGACACACCACATTGAATGTGTGGCGGTCCTGGAAAAAAATTGACATCGTCCTGTGTTCGCACTACGTATAAAAGATTCAGATCGTAAGATAGTGCCTGTCCATAAATGGTCTTTTCGCCCGATCTCTGCGTCATGCTCAAAAAATAATGCTCGGAATATCACGTATATGCCTGTGCTTATTTTTTTCGCAATCCTTGACCTCGAACGAAAATCCTCGTTTCTGGACAGACACAAGATAACTATGCCCGGCACAGACGAGTGGAACAGCCGGGATTTTGGTACGCAATTTAAGTAAACAAGCGTCGACACGGCGAAAATAGAGGAAAGATAATGACGACCGCAACCAAGGGTCGCTTTTCAGCAGACGGTTTGCCTGTCCTGATCGGCAGCGTACCCCTGACCGATCATAAAGAGGCCCTGGATTGGATTTTTTCGACAACGCCGGAGATTCCTCTCTGGCCGCAGCTTCCCCATAATCCGCTTGAACGGATGATGCCGCAGTTTGCCGAGGGGATCCCCTGCATTATTGAGGAAAACACACTTGATCCGGAAGGACGCATCCTTTTTGATATAACCCATGCCGGATTTGAAGAGGAAATGCTTGCCTTTTATGAGGAGTACCTGGCCGCCATGGAGGACTCATCTCTCCTCACAGGTTCCCGTTTCCAGGTGAGCAGGGAGCGGGCCACCGGTCTGTATCTTTTTCTGGAGGCCCTGCCTGAGCATTCTGATAAAATGAAGGCGGTCAAGGGACAGGTGTCCGGCCCCTTCACCATGCTGACCGGCATTAAGGACAGAGATGGTCGGGCTGGATATTTTGACGAAACCATCCGTGATATGGTCATCAAGGGCATCAGCATGAAGGCCGCCTGGCAGACCCGGTTGCTTGCAGACAAGATGGAAGAACTTGCCGGGGATGAGGCCAAACCCGTACTGATGTTCATCGACGAACCGGCGTTGGCCGGGCTGGGTTCATCGGCCTTTATCGGGGTCACCGATGAGGAAATACAAACCATGATCAATGAGGTTGCCGAGGCCGTTCATGGTGCCGGCGGTCTTGTCGGTATCCATGTTTGTGCCAACACCAACTGGTCTATTCTTCTTGGTTCCGGTATCGATATCATTAGTTTTGATGCCTATGGTTTTTTTGATAAGATGGCCGCCTTGAAAACCGAGGTCGGACAATTTTTTAACCGGGGTTCCATTCTGGCCTGGGGCGGTGTGCCGACATCCCGGGAAGAAGAGATAAACGGTCAGTCCACAGACTCCCTGAGCGAGCTGTTTACCCGGCAGATGGAGTCCTTTGTTACACCGGACATGGATATGAAATCTCTGCTCAGGCAAACCCTTATTACTCCGAGCTGCGGGACCGGTGCTCTTTCTTCGCAGGTCGCAGAAAAAGTGCTTTCGCTTACCAGGTCAACGGCCGACAGCCTGCGGGCGCAATATTTCTGAGAGGGCCATTGTCGGTGATCATTTTTTTGTAAAAGTTCAGCCGCACACCATCTGTATGCGCTCGTGGCTGCCCATATAGGTAGGCCGGCTGCGATCACGCACATCTGATGCACTGCTGAACTCTTACTGATAGTAACTCAATCTTTATATATATTGGTGAACTGTTACCATTTTTTCGTATCTCGTCACAGGGTTTGTACCTATGTGGTACCCTTGATCACTTACTTTTTTTTCCGTAAACTTCTGCTGTAATAAATAAAATTTCAATGGATAATGAAAACAGCCTTATAAAAGCACGCCGCGAAAAAGCCAACATTCTGGCCGAATCCGGCGTGAACTTGTTCAGTAATACCTTTACCTCACCTCAGCCGGTCAAGGATATCCTGCCCCGTGGCGAGATCCTGGCACCGGAATCCCATGAACAGGACGGGGGAACCTATCGGGTGGCCGGGCGCATAATGTCCATGCGCAAGTTCGGCAAAGCTGCCTTTTTTCATATCCAGGATGAAAGTGGTCGCATTCAGATCTATGCCCGACGTGATTTGCTCGGAGATGAGGCCTTTGCCCAGTTTAAAAAATGGGACGTGGGTGATATCGTGGGGATTGAAGGAAAATTGTTTAAAACCAAGACCGGCGAGCTTTCCATCGAGGCGGTTTCGCTGCAAATGATCACCAAATCCCTACGACCGCTACCTGAGAAATTTCATGGGCTTACCGATGTCGAAACCCGTTATCGCAGGCGTTATGTCGATCTGATTGTCAATCCCGAGGTTCGGGATACCTTTCGCAAACGGGTGGAAATCATCCGCTTGATTCGAGAATTTTTCAGTAACCGTGGTTTCCTCGAGGTGGAGACCCCCATGATGCAGCCGGTACCCGGCGGTGCCACGGCCAAGCCGTTCAAGACCCACCATAATGCCCTGGATATGGATCTTTATTTGCGCATTGCCCCGGAATTATATCTCAAGCGTCTGTTGGTCGGCGGCTTTGAACGGGTTTTTGAGATTAATCGCAACTTTCGCAACGAGGGTCTGTCCACTCGTCATAATCCCGAATTTACCATGCTGGAGTTTTATCAGGCCTATGCCACGTATCATGACCTGATGGACATGACTGAAGAACTGATTTCCTGGCTTGCCTACGAGGTCACCGGGTCTATGCAGGTGACGTATCAGGAGGTTGAGGTTGACCTGTCGCCTCCCTGGCAGCGCTATACCATGGATGAGGCCCTTGTGCATGTGGCTGGGGTTGATCCGGATATTTTGACCGATGAGGGCAGGGTAAAGGCCCTTGCCGAGGACAAGGGGATTGTCTTGCAACCAGGTGCCGGTATCGGGAAAGCCAAAACGGAACTCTTTGAATTGCTGGTTGAAGAAAAATTGATCAATCCGACGTTTATCACCTCGTATCCTACGGAAGTCTCGCCTCTGGCCAGGCGCAATGAACAGGATCCCTCGGTGACCGACCGCTTTGAGCTTTTTGTCACCGGCCGGGAAATCGCCAATGCCTTTTCCGAGCTCAATGATCCCGTGGATCAGTATGAACGATTTGCCCACCAGATAGAAGACCGTGGCGATGACGAGGAAATTCATCCGGAACTTGATTATGATTATGTCCGTGCATTGGAATATGGTATGCCTGCGGCAGCCGGTGAAGGCATCGGCATCGATCGTCTTGTCATGCTGTTGACGGACTCTCCTTCCATTCGTGACGTGATTCTTTTTCCCCATTTGAAGCCGGAAACCGTCGACTCCAAGCAAAAGAAAAAGAAAAAAAAGAAATAAAAAAATGTGGATGACAGGAGCTGTATTATGCGAATTATTTGTTCATCATTTTTATTCCTCTTGCTCTGCTCGACCCTCCTTTCGGCGGCCGAGGTAAACAAGGAGCAGTGTGCCTCAACAATCAATATGTACTGCACCCTTTGTCACACCACCGAGCGTATCTGTAAAGGCCTGGAGAAAAATGACAGCGACGCCTGGAAGACGATTCTCAAAAAAATGTCTAAAAATGATGAGGATATTGACGCCGACGTCCGCACGGTCGTTCATGCCTGCCTGACATCCTTACCATCGGTTACAACCATTGTCTGCACACAATAAGAACTTTTTCTCTTCCGGTTTTGACCAAAATAACACATTATTGGTGTCCCTGCCGGCCAGGTATCTTTCATGACCTTTGAATGGTTTGTCAGTCTTCGCTACCTCCGGGCAAAGCGCAAACAGAAATTTATCTCTCTTATCTCTATAATATCGGTTCTTGGCGTTGCCGTCGGTGTTATGGCACTTATTGTCGTCTTGTCCGTTTATACCGGATTTACGGAAGGGTTACGTGATCAGATTATCGGTATCAATGCCCATGTAATGGTGCAGCGTTTTTCCGGTTCCATTGGTAATCCGACGGCCGTTATCAAAAAAATTATGTCGGTTCCCGGCGTTGCCGCCGCCACGCCGGTTATCTACGGACAGGCACTGGTCAGCTCAGGCGCCGGCTCGACCGGAGTAAGTCTGCGCGGTGTCGATCCGGCCACGGCCGGCCGGGTCATTGGTGTGGAAAAAAAGATGAAAGGCGGCAGCTTTCAGGATATTCGTCTATCCGACGGCCTGCCTGCCGCTATTCTCGGTGTTGAGCTGGCTAAACAATTACGGGTGAGCAAGGGCGGCAAGATTAGATTTATCTCCCCCAACGGACCTCTTTCTCCCATGGGTATCCTGCCCCGGGTCCTGACCTGCCGGGTGGCCGGCATATTTGAAACCGGCATGTTTGAGTATGATTCCGGCATGGCTTTTGTCAACCTGAAAACCGCTCGAACCCTGACCGGGTTGTCTCGTGGTGTCCATGGTATTGAGGTACGGGTGAATAACATTGATGCCGCCGACAGGGTAGCGCGTGCCATCGGCAAGCGGCTGGGACGAGAATACTCGGTGCGTGACTGGATGCAGATCAACAAGAACCTGTTTGCGGCTTTGAAGCTGGAAAAGGTGGGAATCTTTATAGCCCTTGATCTTATTATTCTTGTGGCGGCGCTTAACATCATCAGCGCTCTTGTCATGGTAGTTATGGAAAAAAAGCGGGATATCGCTATCTTGAAATCAATGGGCGCGACCAGCCGTTCTATTATCCGCATCTTTTTTTATCAGGGCATGATCATCGGAATGCTCGGTACGGTGTTAGGCGTATTAAGCGGACTCGGCCTTTGTGCCCTGTTGCAGCATTACCCTATTATCGAGCTGCCCAGAAATGTGTATCCCATGTCCACCATGCCCATCAAGGTGGTGCCGATTGATGTTGTGGTTATTGCCGTCTCCGCTGTTTTCATAACCTTGATTGCCACCCTGTATCCATCCTGGCAGGCATCCAGGGTTCGTCCGGCAGAGGCCTTAAGTTATGAGTGAAATTCTTCTGCAGGCGACCGGATTACGGAAAAGCTTTGGTAAGACGGACAATCGGGTCGAAGTGCTCCATGGAGTCGATCTGACGGCGCGGTGCGGCGAGATGGCGGCCATTGTCGGCGCGTCCGGATCCGGGAAGACCACCTTGCTGCAGATACTGGGCACCCTTGATACGCCTGATGGCGGAGAGCTTCTCTTTAACGGCCATTCATTATTGAGCTGTGGTGAGAATGAGCTGAGCAGGCACCGGAACGTCAACACCGGCTTTATCTTTCAGTTCCATCATTTATTACCTGAATTTACAGCTCTGGAAAACGTCATGCTCCCCGGCCGTATCGGGGGATGCCGACTGGGGGAACTGGCCCGGCAGGCGGAACAGTTGCTGGCTCGGGTCGGCCTCGAGGATCGTCTCCATCATCGACCGGGCGAGCTTTCCGGTGGTGAACAGCAACGGGTGGCCCTGGCAAGGGCGCTTGTGTTACAACCGTTGCTGCTGCTGGCCGATGAACCCACCGGCAATCTTGACATGAACAGCGGCAACGCTGTCTTTTCCCTGCTGCATGACTTCTGCCGATCTCTGGATCTCTGTGTGATTATGGTCACCCATAACCTCAATCTTGCCGCTGCAATGGATAAAAAATATATTCTTGTTGACGGCAAACTCCTGGAAAATGATTGCCCTGCAAGCGAATTCGGTGAGAAGTCCAAATTATCCGCCGACTTGACAGGCATGCGCGGCCTATGATAATATTTTACGATTCAATCGTGAAATAGGGAGGTTGCTTGCCGCTTCCCTTGTCGACTATATGGGGTATCTATACGACGCTTTTCCCGTTGGATGAATTTATTTTTATGTCTTCCCAGGTTCTGTGCTCAGTCTTTCATGCCGAGAACTGTTTTGTCCGATTCTTGTCGGATATCTTTTTGAGCGGGAATATATCCCATGGAACTCTTCCAACATCTGCCCTGTCCCGCCTTTATCCTTGAGGAGGACTTTATCATTTCCAGGGCCAATGATGCCGCTTCCTCACTTTTTGACCACTATGCCCTCAAGGAAGGGAATATCTCATTAGCCTCTCTCTGCTCCCAGGATACGGTTGATGACCTGCGGGTAGCGGTTTCTCTGCCGGCGGCCGATAATCGCATTAAACGGACGATTACAATGTTTAACGGCGACCCTGATCCTATCACGGTGGGGGCATGTCTACGTATTCTTCCTGATAATACCATCTTAGTCCTGTTAACCGAACATGATCGGGACAAAAGCTGTTCCCCGGGATGCCGAAAACTGCGAATTCTGGAAGAACAGTACCAACATAATCCGGCGGGAATACTGCTTGTCAATGATCGGATGGAGATGATTTCCTATAATCGTCGTTTCCTGGAACTATGGCATATTCCTGAGCATATTCAACAGACTCGTGATGAAAATGAAAGCCTGCAGGCCGTTATGGACCAGCTCAAGGACCCGGAAGGTTTTTTGGCACGGGTGCACGAGTTGTATAAACATCCGAAGCAGACGAGTACGGATGAAATTGAACTGAAAGACGGCCGCGTTTTTTATCGCCATTCATTTCCGGTGTACTCCGGCGAAGTTTACCATGGCCGGATCTGGTATTTTCTGGATATCACGTCCTTGAAGGCAGCGCAGCGAAAGATCGTCCGGCAACAGAAATTTCAGAAGGCTATCCTGGAACACATACAGGACGGCATTGTCGCCTGTAATGCCAGGGGGCGGCTCATCACCTATAACCGGGCCAGCAGAGAAATTCACGGCTGTGACCTTGCCCAGGTCCCGCAGGAGGAATGGTCAAACTTTTATCAGCTCTACCACGCCGATGGCGAGACACCGTTAAAGATGGATGAAATTCCTCTTGTCCATGCATTTCAGGGCCGGGATGTCCACAATCAGGAGATGGTCGTGCAATCCAGGAATGGTGACAAGAGGGAGTTACGGGTCAACGGCCAGGCCATGTATGATAATGACGGCAGCAAGCTTGGCGCCGTTGTCAGTCTGCATGATATTACGGACCTGAACAAGGCCAGAAAAAAACTGCATTATCTGGCCTATCATGATGACTTGACAGGGCTTGCCAATCGCCGTCTGTTTCATGATCTTCTCAAGCAGGACATCAGTCGGGCTGAACGAAACAGAGAAAAGACGGCGGTGCTGTTTCTTGATCTTGATAATTTTAAACAGATAAATGATCGTTATGGTCATCAGGCGGGAGACAAGCTTTTAATCGAACTTGCCGCAACCCTGCATCATCGTCTGCGCGATTCCGATATTCTTTGTCGCTGGGGAGGTGATGAATTTGTTATTGCCCTGCCGGAAATTGCGGACAGCGAAATGGCCTGCAGGGTGGCGAAAAAAATCTGCCGGGTTGTTCAGGGTGACGTAGCCGATCAGTACAAGGTCTGCGGCCTGACCATGTCCATCGGCGTTGCCGTGTATCCGGATAACGGGACAAGTCCTGATAATCTTATCCGGCAGGCGGACATGGCCATGTACCTGGCAAAACAAAAGGGGAAAAACAGGGTCTGCCTGGCGCCGTGCGATCCTTCCGCTGAAATGCCGCCCATGGGGCGTTGCAGAACCTGTACCGATCCTTAGAGACTGTCACGAAATAACTATAACATTTATACATCTCTGCTTCGGGCCATATTTGAACGCCTAATAATCACATTTATTTCATGCCGGGCCCTTAGTGAGAGCCTGCTTTTTTCGTAACTCTCACTGCTCTCCAAGATGCTGCAGGATAATTTGTAAAATTCTTCGTACAGGCTCCGCCGCACCCCAGAGCAATTGATCACCGACACTGAACGCGCTGAGGTATTGGGGGCCGAGATTCATCTTGCGCAGGCGCCCTACCGGAATATCCAGGGTGCCGGTAACCCGGGTCGGCGTCAGCTCTTTTAAGGTTTCCTCTTTGTTGTTGGCAACCAGATATACCCAGTCATTCTGGTTTTTGATGGCATCCTCAATATCCGCCATCGGCACGTCCCTGTTCAGCTTAATGGTATAGGCCTGGCTGTGGCAGCGCATGGAGCTGACACGCACACAGCATCCGTCAATGGGAACCGGCTTTTCCTCCCGGCCGAGTATTTTGTTGGTTTCACTGATCCCTTTCCACTCTTCCCTGGTCTGACCGTTATCCATGGCCCGGTCGATCCAGGGGATCAGGCTGGCGGCAAGGGGAGCGCCGAAATTTTCAGTGGGAAAGGCTGGATTACGCAGGGTATTGATGACGTTTCGGTCTATATCAAGAATCGCCGTTGACGGAGTGTCGAGCAGGTTCTCACAGTTCTCTCCGATGATGCGCATCTGGTTGACGAGTTCCCGCATATTTTTGGCCCCGGCCCCGGAAGCGGCCTGATAGGTCTGCGACGTCACCCATTCAATCCAGCCCTGTTCAAAGAGACCTGCAAGTCCCATCAGCATGAGGGAGACCGTACAGTTGCCGCCGATATAATTTTTTATTCCGGTCGCCAGTCCCTGATCAATAACCGAACGGTTGACCGGATCAAGGACAATAATAGCATCCTTTTCCATGCGCAGGGTGGAGGCGGCGTCAATCCAGTAGCCCTGCCACCCTGATTTTCGCAGTTCAGGGTAGACCTTTGAGGTGTATCCTCCCCCCTGGCAGGAAAGAAGGATATCGTTGGATTGCAGCTGGTCAATGTTGTCACCATCCTGGAGGGTATATGTCCTGCCCTCGATAACCGGTCCGTCCTGTCCGGCCTGGGACGTGGAAAAAAAAGTATACTCACAACCGGCAAAATCATTTTCCTCGCGCATCCGTTCCATCAGGACCGAGCCGACCATACCACGCCAACCAATTATACCTACTTTTCTCATGCTGTTCTTCCTTCGTTGATCTTCAGGCCACCTTGAAAAATTGCCTTTCGGAGTCTCGCAAGCTCACTTACCTCGCCCGATCTCTGCGTCACAGAAAAATGAAAAATGCTCACATATAATTAATATGCTGCGCTTTTTAATTTTCCTGTTCCTCGGAGTCTGCGCTTACCTGACCTCGAACGAAAATTCTAATTTTTCAAGGCACCCGATGCTTTGCCGCATTCTTTGTTATTTGTCGGATACTCCCCGGGGGCGAAGGGCGCAACAGAGCGTAAATAGCGACAAGATAATTTTTCCGGCGTTTTTCCTGCTTCGAAAACCAGCTAATGTACACTTTTATGTCGGGATTTACAAAAAATTATTTTTTATTTTGAGCTTACTCCACTGTCTTTTGGGATACTGGAGATTAGAGTTTCATGTATATTACTATATGGGCGCTGAGGGGACTGAATTTTTTTTACAGCTTCTCTTCCGGGAGACAGATTTAATTTTTCATCTTTTACTATTATTCCAACCTGTTGATCCATGATTGTTTTGCTGGGAAAATCATTCTGTCCCCCGTGGAAAAATAAAATCAGTCCCCTGGCCGCCTCACTTGGCCGAAACTCTAAACTCTAATCGGGATATGAACATTCCAGAACCACGGCCATTTTTGGTGGGGAAGTTTATTTGAGGCGCAGATAATGGGTCAGTTCCCCGGCAATCAGGGGCGCAACGGAATAGACTTCAAGAAGATCATCGCTCCGCCTTCCGGGATACGTATCCGCTCCGATGATACGGGATATGCGTCCTGCAGAGAATCGATCCCGCGCATCCCCTGCCAGAACAAGGTGTGTTGCCATAACCAGCACATCAACGGCGCCTGCTTCATAGCATCTTTCCACCGTTTGCAGCATCGAGCCGCCTGTGCGAATCATATCGTCACATATGATCGCCGTGTGTCCCTTGACGGCGCTGGAAAGCTGACCGACAATCGTATGGTCGATATCATACCTGTCCTTGTTTGCCGCCGTGTGGGGACAGTTGAGCAGGCCGGCAAGCCGGGCCACTCTTTTTGAAAAACCGTAATCCGGAGAGACCAGAACCGGATCGTCAATGCGTAGCTGTCTGATTTTGTCGGCGGCCAATTGTTCCGTCCAAATGTGGCGGGTGCGAATTTCACCGGCATGGGCATGAAGGACAGCCTCGGAGTGGAGATCAATAAAGGCCACATAATCAGGGCGAGTCCGAAAAATTTGGCGGGTGCGGGTGATTCCTTTGGGTATCTCTCCCGATTCCGGTTTGGCACGCTCCATCGTAGAGTAGCCAAGGTACGGAATGACGACATTCACACTGCCCGCATTCCAATAGCGGCAGCCGGCTATCAGGTCAATCAGCTCCTGGTGCGCGCCGTCATCAGGCGTTGACGCGATCAGGACTACATCCCTTCCGGAAACATCGGCGGGAAAGGCATGGTAGAGTTCACCATCGGCAAATTGTCTGTGTATCATTTTCGTCAGGGGTACCTGCAGATGATCACCGACTTTGGCGGCCAGGTCCACTGTCTGCTGGTTGGCTATTAGAAGCAGATTTTCACGCGAGATATATTTCATGCTTACTCAAGAGCGGCAACAATGGCATCACCCATGGCCGCAGTATTGACAACGGTGCAGCCGGGGGTGGCAATATCAGCGGTATGTAATCCATTGTCAAGGGTTTGGGCAACGGCCTGTTCTATGGCCAGGGCTGCTTCATCCCGCCCCAGGCTGTATCGCAGCATCATGGCCGCAGACAGGATCTGGGCTATGGGATTGGCAATGCCTTTACCCGCAATATCCGGCGCTGAGCCACCGGCGGGTTCAAAGAGTCCGAACTTGTCTGCATTAAGACTGGCCGAGGCGAGCATACCCATGGAACCGGTGAGCATTGCCGCCTCATCAGAGACAATGTCGCCAAACATGTTGCCGCAGAGGAGGACGTCATACTGCTGCGGCCACCGGACAAGCTGCATGGTGGCGTTGTCGACATAGATATGATCAAGTTCTACCTCCGGATAGTCGGCGGCAATTTCGCTGACGACTTCCCGCCACAGGACCATGGTCGTCAGGACATTCGCCTTGTCTACCGAGGTGACTTTTTTTCTTCGTACGCGGGCAGCTTCAAAGGCCATGCGGGCGATGCGTTCAATTTCCCAGCGTTTGTAGAGCATCGTGTCCCATGCCGTTTCTTCATTGCCGCTGCCTTTTCTGCCTTTAGGTTCTCCAAAATAAATGCCGGAAGTCAGCTCCCGTACAACAAGGATATCAAAGCCGTTGCCGACGATATCCGGTCGCAGGGGGCAGGCAGCGGCAAGCGATTTGAAAACCTGGGCCGGTCGCAGGTTGCAGAAGAGATCATAGTGCTTGCGTAGAGGGAGCAGGGCCGCGCGTTCGGGTTGTTCTTCCGGCGGCAGGCTCTCCCATTTTGGGCCGCCGACCGAGCCGAAAAGGATGGCATCAGCAGCCGAGCAGGTATCAAGCGTGGACTGGGGCAGGGCATGACCGTGGTTATCAATGGCGATTCCGCCGACATCGGCTTCATGGTATTCCAAGGTAAAATGAAATTTTTTCCGGACGGCATCAAGCACCTTGACGGCTTCCGCCATAACTTCCGGCCCTATTCCGTCACCCGCCAGTAAAGCAATATTCTGTGTCATAATATCCTCATAATTAACATAGTGGAACAGCATGCTATTTTTGTAATAAAAACAAAACGGCAATGCAAGACCATTTGGTTCTTCCGGGAATTATTTACCGCAACATTCTATGGCACTGGTACTCCCCATGGCGTTCCGGAGTACGGTGGGAAACAGGGATATTCCCTCTTGTCAAGGCCGATGGCGTCGCAAAAATTTCTACCTGCTCTTCGGAAAATGAATTTTTCCTGCAGAAAAGATATTCTGATTACCACTAAAGTTCAGCCTAAATGAAATCAGGGATACCATCGCTTTTCCTGGAAAATTAATTGACCTGAAATCAGGCATAAACGTTGCTAAATAGGATTTGAGATCATTGCCGTAGCGATGTTATCCCTTGTTGATGAGGAATGGTGGTAATTAAAAAATATTTTAATTCCCATGGAGTGATGTGATACACTTCATTGATAGAGAAGGCAGGTGGCTTCGATACAGGGGGATCGGGAAGAAATATTTCTGCCGACCGGCCGGTTTTTTGTCGTGGATTCAGTGTTGTAATAAGAAAATCCTGATGGGAATAGGCGTTTCTTGTTACATTTTGAACCGGCAATTAAGGTACGCGTTGGGGGATAATTCTCTCTCCCGCAGCCATCTTTAACTATTATTCGGACTTTTCACGAGTTCATTAGTCTTAATAAATAAATAGAATATCATGAGATTGCATTTACTTACGCACGGAACCGGGAAGAATGGGCTAAAATTATTTTGTTGTGAAATTTTTTTCTTTTCAGTTCTGCAACTTTTTCTTGCCGCCTGGGGACAATGCAGTGATTTGAGTATGCTCTCCCTGGATGAACTGCTTGATCTGGAGGTTGTTTCCGTTGCCAAGGTACCGGGAAAAGTGATGAAAACACCGGCGGCGATTACCGTCATAACGGGGGAGGACCTGCGTCGGAACGGGGTGCGGAGTATTCCCGAGGCCCTGCGCATGGTTCCGGGTCTGCACGTCTATCAGATCGATGCCAACAAGTGGGCCGTCAGTGCCCGGGGGTTTGCCTCCAGATTTGCAAATAAAATGTTGGTGATGATAGATGGCCGGATCGTCTATTCCACCCTGTTCTCCGGTGTCTTTTGGGATGTACAGGATCTGATGATGGAAGATATCGACCGGATTGAAGTTGTCCGCGGACCAGGAGGCACGCTCTGGGGGGCCAATGCCGTCAACGGCGTGATCAATATTATCACAAAAGACAGCGCCGATACCCAGGGCGGCCTTGTTTCCCTGCGTGCGCAAACCGGTCCGGATGGTGAGGTATCCGCCCGTTACGGCGGCTGGTTGAATGACAAGACCTCGTATCGGGTGTATGGGAAATTTTTTGACCGGGAAAGCTTTGAGAATTCTATCGGTGATGATGCCAGCGATCAATGGCATCAGGGCCGGGGTGGATTTCGGATGGATATGAATGTCTCGGCGACCAATAAATTGACCCTGCAGGGAGATATCTATGACGGCAAGTCCGGCGAATCCGTCAAATACGTTAAGCCAACCCCCCCGTTTCTCACTCGTGCATCCGTGGATGCGCCGGTTGCCGGCGGCAATGTGTTGGGTCGCTGGAATCGTATCTTCTCCAAGCGCTCTGAAATCACCCTGCAGGCCTATTATGACCATAGTGAGCGTGATGAGTTTTTTGTGGATGAGACGCTTGATACCGTTGATATTGATTTTCAACATCGACTGGACGTGGTGGACAGCCTGGAGGTTCTCTATGGTCTTGGCTATCGCTATACAAGAAGCGATACAGACGGCAAAGAGACAATCCCCGGTATTTACTCCTATGCCATGAACCCACGCATCGGCACAAATAATCTTTTTTCCGGTTTTTTGCAGGGACGGCTTCGGTTTGCCGGTGATAAGGGCGAGCTGACCCTGGGGACAAAAATGGAGCATAATGATTATACGGGATTTGAATGGCAGCCGAGCGCCAGAGCACTGTGGAGCATCAATACCAATCATTCCCTGTGGGCGGCAATTTCCAGGTCCGTCCGGACCCCGTCCCGGCTTGAGCGTGATGCCGATATTAATGTGGGTTCAATGGCGCCTCCGCAACATGGCCTGATGACCTTTATCCGCCTCCAGGGCAATGATAACCTGGGGTCTGAAACAGTATATTCGTATGAAACCGGGTACCGGGGCAAGATGTCGGACACGGTGTTTATGGATGTCAGCCTGTATTACAATAAATACAACGATCTGATCGCCGGGATTCCGAGAGGAAATATTTTTCCCGAAGTTTCAGGCGGATGGGCGCGTCTTGTTCTTCCCGTCCAAGTTGAAGAGGCCAGAGATGCCGAGACTTACGGGGCGGAAATAAGTTGCAACTGGAACCCTGTTGACTGGTGGCGGTTGACGGGCGGCTATACCTGGTTTCATTTCAATACCCTTGATATCGGTAACTCTCTGGAGGCAAGGCAGGGGTTTAATGAAGACGAAAATGCGCATCATCTCTTTTCCCTGGTTTCCTACATGGATCTTCCCCATAATTTTGAAGTGAACACGTCTCTTTATGTCGTCAGCGCGCTTGACGGCCTGGATATCAGGGGGCATGCCCGCCTTGATCTCAATTGCAGCTATCATCCCACGGAAAAGTTGACTATTGCCGCCGGCGTCAAGAATCTGTTTGATGACTCGCACCAGGAGTTCGACAATACAATGGATGGTATTCAGGCCAGTGAAATTCCGCGGGCCCTTTATACTCAACTGACGATGTCTTTTTAATTGCCTGATTTTTCAGGCCGCGAAGAATGCATAAGCTGATTGTCGCTATCAGTCTTTCTCTGCTCCTGCAGGTCGCCGTTATACCTGCGCGCGCGGAAGCGCCGTCGGCTGGGGCACCGGAGATAGAGGCGGCCTTTCTGGTAAAATTTATCGCCTATGTTAAATGGCCTCCGGGAACCTTTTCCCGTCCGGACGCGCCGGTTGTTATAGGGATTTTCGGACGTGATCCTTTCGGATCCGCTATAAATACCATTGCCCGGTCCTACACGACAAACGGCAGGCATGTGGAGATCAGGCGTTGTACGGACGTTGTCCAGCTCCCCGCCTGTAACATCGTCTTTGTTGCTCCATCGGCAATGGGACGCCTGGGAGAAGTAGTGACCACTGTAGCTGCCCTGCCCATTCTCCTTGTCGGTGATTCACCCGGTTTTCTTGACAAGGGCGGCATGATGAATTTTGTCATGGTTCAAAAAAAGATACGTTTTGATATTAGCCGGAAAAATTGTAAAAAGGCGAACCTTGAGATCAGTTCCAAACTGCTCAAGGTGGCGCATGCGTTACGGTAGCGCCGGCATAATTCGGGGTATGCAGTTGTGACTAAATTTCGTGATCTGTCCATACATACAAAGTTGACAATCATCATTGTCATCAGTTGCCTGCTTGTCTCTTTGATGGCTTCCGGCTTCTTTATTGTTTCAGAGCTGGTTTCCGTGCGCAAGTCGGTGCTTGAAGACCTGTCAGGATTGGGCCGGGTGCTGGCAATCAATATGCAGGCCCCTCTTGAATTCATGGATCCGGAAACCGCAGGCGAAGTGCTTTCCGCTTTGAGCGCCAGACCGCATATTCTGCAGGCCCGTGTCTATTCGGCGGAAGGAGGATTGTTCGCCGACTATCAGGCCCCATCGGTTGCAAAAGAGCGACTTGAGAAATTATCAGCCGAAATTAAGAGAAAACGGATACGTCTCGGCGAAAAGAGTTATCATCTGGATCTCAGTGATATCGACCTCACAATCCCTATCGGGACAAAGGACAAGATCCTTGGCACAATATTACTGCAGTCGGACACCCATGCGTTCCAAACCATTCTTTCCCGCCTTTTTTTTGTGGTCATCGGTATCCTGATTGCGACGCTGTTGCTGGCGCTGTTCCTTTCCCGGATTCTCAGCAGGTTTATTTCATATCCTGTCCTCGCCCTTGCCGATATCATTGAGTATATCCGTAAGAATGGTGATTATTCCATCAGGGCGGAAAAAAGCTCGGACGATGAACTTGGACTGCTGGTTACCGGGGTCAACTCCATGCTTGACTCCATAGAGAAACGTGATGCACAGTTGTTGGTGGCCAAACAGGAGGCAGAAGATGCCAACAGGGCAAAATCCAGGTTTCTTGCCCAGATGAGCCACGAGATACGGACCCCTATGAACGGGGTCCTCGGTATTGCCTCACTGCTGTTGAAAACCAGGCTTGATGAGAAGCAACGGGAGTTTGTGCGGACGATTGTTCGTTCCGGCGAGTCTCTGCTCAATTTGATTAATGATATTCTTGATTTCTCCAAGATTGAAGCGGGAAAGCTTGCATTGGAGCATGTCCATTTCAATCTTCGGCAGTTGGCTGAGGAAACGATTGATCTTTTTTCAAACCGTGCCTCTGAACAAAATGTCCGCCTTGCCTGTTTTGTGCAGGCATCCGTTGCCGCCTACGTTGTCGGTGACCCCGGTCGTTTGCGGCAGATCCTGATGAATCTGCTTGGAAATGCCCTTAAATTTACCCGTGACGGCAGCGTATCCCTGCATGTGTTTCCGGATGGCGAAGGCGGCGGAGATGTGGTTCCGCTTCGTTTTGAAGTCAGGGATTCCGGTATAGGTATCTCTCCGGAAAAACAGCAAAAGATTTTTTCCGCTTTTTCCCAGGCCGATGGTTCCACGACCCGTAAATTCGGCGGTACCGGACTGGGGTTGGCCATCTGCCGTCAACTGGTTGAATTGATGGGGGGAACAATCGGTCTGGAAAGTAGGGAGGGAGAGGGTTCGGTGTTCTGGTTTACCATTATTCTCCCCATCGGCAATGTCGAAAAATCTATAACTGTTTTGCAAGATAGTCCGGTAAATGACACCGTTGTGCGATTTACCGCAAATGTCCTTGTTGCCGAAGACAATGTAACCAACCAGATCGTTGCCCGGGGAATGCTGGAACAGGCCGGGCTGACGGTTGATATGGTTGATAACGGTCGGGAGGCCGTTGCTGCCGCAGAAAATTGTACTTATGACCTGATTTTCATGGACTGCCAGATGCCTGTTATGGACGGGTACGAGGCGACCGGCAGGATCAGGCGGCTGGAGCAACAATCCGGCTCTGCCGGAGTGCCTGTTATCGCCCTTACCGCGCATGCCATGAAAGGTGATAGAGAGCATTGTCTGGCCGTCGGTATGGATGACCACCTCAGTAAACCCTTCACTGAGCAGCAGTTAACCAGCCTGTTGCAGAAATGGCTTCATGGTTCCGATGGTAATGAAACACAACAGGAACAGAAACAGGCTGCGCCGGTAGAACAAACGGCGAGTGTCATCGATGAGAGTGTACTGGATAATTATCGACGTATTCAGCAGCCCGGCAAACCTGATATCATCAAGCGACTGGTTGATATCTATCTTGGCAGCAGCCCTGATATTTTGCGCAAGATATCCGATGCCGGTGCCAAGGGTGATATGGAACAACTCTGGCAGTCCGCCCATTCGTTAAAATCAAGCAGCGCCAATCTTGGCGCGATAACCCTTGCCGCTCTCTGCGAAATGGTGGAGGAGATGGGAAGGAATAATCAGGGTGGTAACGTGTCGGAAATGATAGAAAAGATAGAAAAAGAATATACACGGGTGAGCAGGGAGTTGCAACGGATAATCTCCGGTTGAGTGCGGGAAAGACAAGAGGTGATGTTTTTGTTGAAATCATTTTTTCATATTGTTGTGGGGCAACAGCGATCAGTTTGTTGCATGCCGCAGCTTCGTTGCAAGGAGAAGTATCAATGAAATCAGGATATAAAAAATCCATGGGCCTGATTATGGTTCTTTCTCTGGGATTTGGGTGTACGGCGATACCTTCAAAGGCAACAGGCATGGGCAATGAGTTTCTTGATATGGATATTGCCCAATTGATGCAGATCACCATTACCTCGGTGTCTAAAAGACCGCAGAGTCTTTCCGATTCCGCCGCTGCAGTTTTTGTCATTACCGCAGATGATATTCACAAAATGGGTGTTACCTCCATCCCGGAGGCGCTACGTCTCGTGCCCGGCCTGCAGGTCGCTCGCGTTGACGCCAACCAGTGGGCCATTACCTCCCGTGGGTTTTCCGGAACCTTTGCCAATAAGCTACTGGTTATGATTGATGGCCGTAGTGTCTATTCACCGGCCTTTTCCGGCGTCTATTGGGACATGCAGGACACCATGCTTGAGGATATTGACCGGATCGAGGTTATCCGGGGGCCGGGAGCCACCATATGGGGCGCCAACGCGGTCAATGGGGTTATTAATATTATTACCAAAAAAGCCGAGGATACCAGGGGCGGTCTCGTCGCTATTGGAGGAGGCAACGAAGAACCGTTTACCGGAGGGATGCGTTACGGCGTAAAGCTTGGTGACGCCGCCTACGGTCGCGCCTATTTTAAGTATCATCGATGGAATTCATTTACCTTGCATGCGGATGGTGATGATGCCGGTGATGACTGGGACAGCCTGCGCACCGGTTTTCGAATGGATGGGGACAGGGAAACAATGAGTTCCTGGACCCTGCAGGGCGATCTCTATCATAATAATGAAAACCAGATTGTTTTTCCCTACTGGCTACCGACGTTTCCTTATCGTCTGGAAAAACAGGACAGCTTTGACGCTTCCGGGGGAAATATTCTGGGTCGCTGGCGGCAAAAGCTCTCAAAGACGGATTCATGGACGTTTCAGGCCTATTACGACTACACCAATCGTGATGAATTGATCATGGACCAAACCCATCAGACGGTTGATCTTGACTTCCAATACCGGGGCCGTTTCGGCGGCCGCCATGATCTGATGATGGGCCTTGGTTATCGGTTGGTAGACGCTGATTTCGACAATAGTTTTCAGGTCGCAGTGATTCCGTCCCATCGTACGGACAATCTGTATAGCGGT
>WGCP01000167.1 GCA_015493715.1 Desulfobulbaceae bacterium | reverse complement strand
TTGATACAGTGCTCATCGAAGATATGGGGAAAACCAGCGCCACACATACGAAAAACCACAATGTCTTATGGACAAACAGGGAAACTATCCTTACAGTGTTAAACCTGCAGGTTCAATTTGCAGGAAACAGACAAACTTTACCATTGATGCTCTGTAGTTCGCCTGCCGACTTTGAAAATGATAGTAACACAGACCCTGCTTGACTACTTTTGCTGAAGGAAATCTGTTATGACCATGCCGAACACTATGACGGACGCATCCCCACTACCTATATCCGACCAGGATATTTACAAGGCGATGAAGGAAATTCCCGGTTATCTGGACATCACACCTGGAGATTTTAAGGATCTGTACAAGGTCGTGTATCGTCATACCCTGGAGAGAATCGCCCAATCAGTTACAGCAGAAGACATTATGACAAAAACAGTCGTAACCGTGCGCCCGGAAACACCTGTCCAGAAGGCCGCTGATTTAATGGCTGCCAAAAGGGTATCGGGAGTTCCGGTGGTTACCGAAGACATGCTTATCGCAGGGGTGTTGTCCGAAAAGGATTTTCTTGCCCGCATGGGGCCGGACGGCCCGAAAACGTTCATGGACGTAGTGGCCCGCTGTCTGATGGCACGAGGTTGCGCCGCCCTGGCAATCAGGGAAAAAAAGGTTGAGGATATCATGAGCTCCCCGGCCGTAACCGTGGACCAAAAAACAAGCCTGCTGGAAATATCCAGTCTTTTCAAGAAAAAGAAAATCAACAGGGTACCTATCACAGATCAGCAGGGATTCCTGGTGGGCATTGTCTCAAGAGAAGATATTATCCATACACCGCTGATCCAGCAGGATATGATGTGCCCAAAGGATGCTACAGCTTAAAATTTCCACAACGTGAAAACTATGCAACACTATTTCAAGAAGATGAGAGGCTCAACCAAAAGCCCCCCCAGGGTAAGTCTCTCAGAGATCGCCTGGTCCTGGATCGGAGCCTTTCTCGGTATTTCCGCAGTGGCGGCCTTGAATTATAATCTACTGGCGCAAACGGATCTGGTCATGATCATCGGCTCCTTCGGGGCGTCCGCCGTTCTGATTTACGGAGCCATCAAAAGTCCGCTGGCGCAACCGAGAAACCTCATCGGCGGTCATGTCATCTCCGCTATTATCGGGGTGGCGTTTTATCATCTTTTCGGCACCCATATGTGGCTGGCCTCGTCAATGAGTGTGGCAACGGCCATTGCGGTCATGCACGCGACCAAAACCCTGCATCCGCCCGGTGGCGCCACAGCCCTCATTGCCGTTATCGGCAGCCATAAGGTTCATGCGCTGGGATATTTATACGCCCTGATTCCGGCCGGACTCGGCGCCTTGGTCATGCTGATTGTCGCCCTGCTGATCAACAATATCCCTAAAACACGTAGATACCCTGAATTCTGGTGGTGAGCCAGAAGACTACCCGGCCGCAACCACATTCTCAGAGTCCGGTATCCGACCGCGTCCTGAGGAAAGAGGGAAACCTGGGACGACCGGACTGGAACAATCCATAGTATTTAAAGGTAATGACGGCCCCTACCGGTGGCGGGTTCATCCGTTGCCGGTCGCTGAATCCAGTGCCGACCCTGAACCTGGTTGTATCAGGAAGTTCCACAAGTAGTGAGCCGAGGCGACCACGATTACGGCCCTTGCCCGGAATATGTGCAATAACCACGGCCTCTGCGTCAAGATAACTTTTCACTTTGACGATCTCCCGGCTGCGACCAACGACGTACGCGCCTTCCGGCTTCCGCAGAATTAACCCCTCGCCGCCCAGGGTCTCTATTCGTTTCAGTTCTCTTTTGACCTGTTGTTTGTCCGTTATGACCTGCTGGGGAATAACAAAGGCAAAGCGGCTGGGATGAACACCAAACCAGTCTTTTGCCTTCTGCAGTCGGTGCTGAAAGCCTCCGGATTCACGCGGCACATCAAATATTGCAAAACGCAGCTTCAGCCAACCGGCATGCGGATGCCGCCGTTTAACGATGGAGACGGTCCGTTGAAATGTACCTCGGCCGCCCCAGAGTTCCCCTTCCAGGGCAAAGGGAGGAAAATTTTCAAGAAACTCCTGCGGCGGATGCAGGGCAATGCCGTTTTTACTCAACAACCGACTCCCGTCCCAGTATCCCCTGACTCCGTCCAGCTTCTCGCTTAGCAGCCAGCCCCTGACCGCCATGTTCTCGCTGTATACCTGGGGCAACATGATATCCAGGGCGAGCGTATTTGGAGGAAATAAACAACCGGCAATCCACCCGAAAAAAACAACCATGCACCATAAGATGCGAGTGGGCAGGAACGATGGCGGTAATAAAAGCCGCTGTTTTTTGAACTGTGCTCGCCACATATCAATCCCTGTCCCGTTGTTGTACGGACATCCTGGGTCGTTTCCCAATAGGAAAATCCTTTACAACTGTTTTCTCTTTATCCCCAGGCAATAGGGACTGTCCAGCTGATAAACCCGTACTTTGCGGCTTCGTGGAAACTCGCGCTTGACGACGGTTTTCAACAGTCTCGCCAGATCAGCAATATGTACTAGATGAGTCAGCTCCTCGTAGCCTCGTTCCTGGACGGACAGGGTTTCCGCATCGACCTTGATAATGGTGATGCCGCGATTACGTTTATAGGTCAGTATCTCTACACCCTGCGTTGGTTCCAGTCTGCAAACTATCTGCTGAACCTGCTTTATGGCCGATTGGATATTGATAAGCGCCATTTTTAGAAAATTACCGACATCGGTTAGAACATAATTGGCCCTTATACGACAGTGCGCTGGGGTACGCGCAGGGCCGACAGGTATTGCCGCCGTCTGCCCTTGATTTGCCGCCGCTGGCGGGAAAAAAGAAAGGCGAAATCACGGTAATTACCTGTTTCCGCTTAGATTTAATCGGGGCCGGTTTTCGGTTTTTTGGTATTACGTCACCGGATTTCCTTATTACGATCTTCACAAAAAGAACATACCTAAAAACAATACAAATAAGAATAGTGTTATGTGGCCAATTGGGTTTAATATTTTTGAAAATTCAGATGGATTAACCGAAGATGTGATTATTCTACTGAAAGTTTTCCAAAAAGTATCTTGCCTGCGATTGCGATTACTATGAATAAACATAGCAAGTATAGATAAAATAAAGACCTCTGCAATCTCTCTCATCTTACCTGTTAATAAGCTTACCATAAAATTGATGCGTTACCTCAAAAGGATAACCTTCAATTATTTTTTTTTCCACTAAATCAACACCAAAATCAAATCCTCTCACATTAGAAAAAATATCTTCATTAGTATGGTTTTAGTAGCTCTTTACCACTTTCGTTAGAGCTTATTCCTTTCTTCGGCGTTTACTCTTGCCCCATAAGGGATCTTGGCCAAAGCGGTCCAGCCACCAGTCTTCGGCATCGTAGATATTGCTCTCGTCCGGGGCCAGCGGAAAACGATATTCCCTGCAATAATCAGTGAGTA
>WGCP01000166.1 GCA_015493715.1 Desulfobulbaceae bacterium | reverse complement strand
TTCCTGCCCCCTGTTGCCGTTTATGACAGAATAAACAGCGATATTTTGGTGGATGGTCTGCGGGAAGCGGGGCAATTCCTTTGGGTGAATGGCATTTCTTACAGTGTTTTTCCGCTTCTTTTTTCTTCATGTGCAGAAACGGCGCATGATTGTCATCATTGGGCAGGTGGGCGGTGGTTTCCGGCGGTGCGCTCCAGAGAAAGTAGAAGAGTCCGGCACAAACCGCTACAAACAGGATATTGGCAATGAATATGGTGGTCTTATTTTTTTTAATCTGCATGACGATTCAGGATGTGGAGAGAAGGAGATGTTTGAATTTCTATTTTTCATTCAACAAAACATTTTCATTCAACAAAACAGGATCCTCAATTTAGGAGGATATCAGCCGGCCATTTCCAGGGTGTGAAAATCAATAATTTTCAGGCGCAACAGCAGGACAAGCCACTCCATCAGAAAGCTGCAGATCAAAGGGTGCTTTGCAGACAAATTAACGACTGTTCGGTGTTGCCGTTGCTTACGAACCATGGCCTCGATTTCCAGGGCGGCATATCCGGGGTCAAGGATCTTTTTTGCCACGGCTTCCCCGGAGACAATGGCTGGATAAATTCCCTCGCCGGTCAAACCGGAAGCAAGTCCGGCAGCATCTCCCACCAGATAGGTGTTGTTAAAAAAGCATCCCTGAAAATCAGAGTTGACCAGCGCCGCTTTTGCCTTTTCCCCTGAGAGATCATACCCCTGCCGGGCAGCCCATTGCAACAACCGTTGTTTGAGATCGGCTGCCGATAGATTGTGCCGGTCACAAAACGCCCCTATGGAGATAACATCTTTATGGGGAAATATCCAGCCATAGCCGGATCCGAAAAGACGGGTGTCCAGGTGCCATTCCATTTTTGAACAATGACCGGCAACCATGTAATTAATACCTGTTCCAATGTTATTCACCGGGATTTCAAGAAATTTCCTGACTATCGATGTGGAGCCGTCTGCACCTATAAGATTTGTATAGGCTATGGCGCGGTTTTTTTCTTTGGGCGTGAATACGATTATATGATCAGGCGTGATTGTGTGTGCCCGTGTTCCTGTCAGAATGGCGGCACCTGCATTTTCGGCCGTTTTTGCCATCCACTTTCCTAATGTTGCACGGTTGATGGTAGCAATAATGGGATCTTGTTCATGCACCCGGATATGCTGCAGGTTTGTGTGTACATATTGAGCACAAAAAGAGCCCTCAAGCAGGGATTCCGGTACGTGACGAAGTAATCCGCTCCAGGTAATGCCCCCGGCACAGACCTTGGGACCGATGCTGTCCTTTCTCTCAAGGACCAGGACCTTGCGGCCGTTTCGGGCAAGATGGGCGGCACAGGCCAGACCGCCCGGACCCGCGCCGATTATGATGTTTTCTATGTAATTAGTTGTTTTCATCACTGTTTATTTGAAAATAGTCTATGAAGTGATGCTGATCAAGGGCTATTTTCATTGTCGAAGTCCACGCTTATCTGGTTTATCCGTGAATCTTATCCTTCACTTCTAAAGTTACTGCTGATAATAGCATGACGCCGCATGATTTTTTGCAGCGCGGCCCTGGTAAGACCGGAAATATCAGCTGCTCTGGAAACATTTCCTCCGGTTTCCTGTAATAGCCGGGTGACATAGTTCTTGGTAAACAAGGAAATCGCTGATTCCTTGGCTTCCTTGTAGGGTTCTATAGCGTCATTTTCCGCATAGATTTTTGGGGTGGTGTATTCGATTTCGCCTTTGGCATTTCGTAAATAGCCGGGAGTGATAGTTTCATCCGGGCAAAACAGAACCGCGCCTCGCACCACATTCTGCAGCTCCCGAACGTTCCCGGGCCAGGGCCTGTTCACCAATGCCTCCACAGCCTCCAGCGCAAAATGCTTTTCCGGCAGCTCCAGCTCGCAGCAAACCTGCCGGGTGAAATGATCAACCAACAGTGGGATATCTTCACGTATTTCACCAAGGGTCGGCGTATGCAGGGAGACGACATTGAGCCGGTAAAAGAGATCTTCACGAAAGCTGTGATCCTTGATTTTTTCTTCCAGGTTACGGTTGGTGGAGGCAATTATCCGTACGTCAACCGATCTGGTTTTACTGCTGCCCAGAGGCTTGATCTCCTGCTCCTGTAAAACTCGTAACAATTTGGTCTGAATGGCCACCGGAATATCACCGATTTCATCCAGGCACAGCGTTCCCTTGTCCGCCTCAACAAACAGTCCAGGCTGGTCCCGATGGGCGCCGGTAAAGGCGCCTTTGCGATGGCCGAACAACTCGCTTTCAAGGAGATGCTCAGGGATGGCGGGACAGTTAACCATGAGCAGGGGATTATCTCTTCTCTTGCTGAGGCTGTGAATGGCCCTGGCCGTCAATTCCTTACCGGTTCCGCTCTCGCCCAGGATGAGCACGGTATAATCCGTGCGGGCCGTCGTACGAATACCGTGATATAGCCGCTGCATGGGTGCTGATTGGCCGACGAAATTAGCAAAGGGTTCTTTCTCACAGATCCGTTCCCTGAGCTTGATGTTTTCACGTAAAAGATGGTTATGTTCAAGCCCCTTGCCGACGGCTCGAAAAAGAATCGTTTTGTCAAAGGGTTTGGTAATAAAATCATAGGCACCGCTTTTCATTGCCTGTACTGCGACCTCAATCGAACCGTATCCGGTCATCATGATAACCGTCAGGTTTTTATCAATGGAATTCATCTGTTTGAGGAGTTCCAGACCATGAATTTTGGGCATTTGTATATCAAGCAAGATTAGATCCACAGGCTTTTCCCGGACAAGAGCAAGGGCAGCGGCCGGGTCATGCCTGGTATGGATGTCAAGTTCCTCGAATTCTCTGGCCAGCATCCTTTTCAGGCCCTGCAGGAGATCTTTCTCGTCATCAACAATCAGTAACTGAGCCGGGTGCATTTTTTATCTCTCCTGTTGCCTGTCGGTATTGTCTTCCGGTGTGGAATCATGATCCTCTTTATGAGGGAGCGTTATGATAAAGCGGGTACCAATGTCCGAGGTTGATTCCACCCGGATATCACCATCATGATCTTTGATGATTCCATAGCTCACGGAAAGGCCGAGACCAGTGCCGGCACCATGAGGTTTGGTCGTGAAAAAGGGATCAAATATTTTGGTTAACACCTCTTCCGGAATGCCGGAACCGGTGTCCTGTACACGGATCGTAATGACAACCTAAAAATGACCACCTGTGCTAACCCAAATTTGACCACCCCGAGCTTGGGTTAAAATATGACGGTTCCAGGCCCCGGCCGGTAATGGAGGGAGCCCGTAGGGCGACCGGAATTACCGGCCGGGGCCTGGATGGCC
>WGCP01000165.1 GCA_015493715.1 Desulfobulbaceae bacterium | reverse complement strand
TAAGTGCATCAATGTGGCGAAATCTTGGATTTTGGACGCACTACACCACTTGCCGGGGCCGGTGGCATGGAGTGTTACGCCGCTTTTTTCAGTTTCTTTTCCTGCGCCTCAAGCAATTCAATTTCCTGCTTGCGGAGCTTGACACCAAGCTGTTGAATATTTCGTGCCAACACTGCAAGGGCAACATAGCGTTTAAAACCGTGAAGGCCATGATCAGGGCACCGGTCAAGGCCATGGACTTCCAAAGCATTGATCGCCGACTCTACAGCTGAATGCTGATGTCTGGCTTGAATAAAATCCGGTGAATATTCTCTGACCCTGTCTTTTGCAGAAAGCTTTCCCTTTTTAGGAAGGATCACTTTATCGAGGTGTTCCTGCAAATCTTTTTGATTGGCCGGTGAATGAAATCCCTTATCAAAACTGCAAGCAGTAAGAGTTGAAAATCTTTCTTTAGTTTCAGTAACCATGGGAACTGCAACCTTGTCATCTGTCTCTTGCTCCATAACACGATGGTGGAGAATGAAACCGTATTGATCTTCAAAGACACAGACCTTCAGGCCAAGTTCTACAGGAACACCGGCTTTTCCTTTGCTGATCCACTCTGTATGTTCTTCAAAAATAGAGAATACTTTTTCTGCATGCGGGATCTTTTTCCCAAGAATAACACGACGGTTAATTTGGTCTATTTGTCTTTCCGCATGCGCAATAAACTTTTCGATCTCGAAAATCAGAGCAATGGCCATTGGGCCACCGGAGTTCGCTTGCCCAATGGTAACACGTGCTCTGGCTAAAAAAGTAGTCGCAAGGTCAATATATTCCTGATGGGCGGTTTTGATGAGTGTTTTCCGCGCATCCTTTTTGTCCTGATTTTTGGATGTTGACCGTTTCAGCTGTTGGGCTTTGCGAAAGAGTCTCTTGATCATTTTAATATTATGTTCGCTTTGTCGCCAACCACCGAGTTTGCACAAGGTACAGAGTGTTGCAATCAAAGTGATGACTTTACGCATTGCATCAAAGAGCAGGTTGATGTCCGTGGGGTAGTGCACATCCGTTTCCACAACAAAGGAATCACATCTTCCCAGCAGTTCTTCGTCTTCTTTTTTTTTAATAATACTGTGTCCGGCTTCAACGACAACGATATTGATTTTATCAAGAATCTCAGGGGTCAGGAGAGCAACATTGTCTTTCAGGGTTTGCAGCTTATATTCATAATCATCGGTGAATGTGCCATGGCCAACCATCATACGTATTGTTTTGTGGTTGTTAGCCATTTCTGTCAGACGATCATAATCCCAATTCAAGTTTAATCGCAGGACACCGAAAACCAGTATGTTCCACAGATCCATCCCGGGACGGCCAGTACCATTATCCGTATCCGGGTTGATATGTTCTTCCAGAATTGCGAATACTTTTTTTCGAAGTTCAGTGATCATGTAAATATGTTGGAGCCCCAACAACAGAGGTGGAATGTCATCGCGAGACTTGAGATTAATTTTGATTTTTTCTATGGTCGTTCCGCCCAGTTGCAGTTGTGGATTTTTTACTGTTCTCATGGCATATTTGATAACGAAGATTTTATGTGACTGGAGTATTTTCCCCTGCGAATTTCATGTCGTAAACAGTAAAAAATATAATATATTCAGCACGATGTTGCAACTTTGAACACCATCTAAAATTGGGCAGGAATGGAAAAAATTAATATCTTCAAGGCCTGGCAACGATTTAACATGCCGTAAAACCGCTACTATTCACTTCCCGGCCAAGCACTACTTAAAACCATTATCTCTAACAATTACGGAGCTGTCTGCAACCATTGGTGTTTCAAGAAAAACATTGTCCAAAATTATCAACGAAAGAGGTTCTGTTACTTCTGATATGGCTCTAAGGTTATCAAGAGCTTTTGATACAACTCCTATCTTTTGGTTGAATCTACAGAAAAACTATGAACTATGGCAAGCCGAGCATGTTTCCAAGGACTGGAAATTAATTAAGCCTTTTCCACCGGAACTTTTACATGAAAACGGGTAGATAACTTCAATTTGACAAAAAAATAGAAAAAAGGTGCCAGACTTATTTTTTATGAATTTCAGGCTGGACATGGGGGCTATGCGGTTAAACTTTATGTCCAGATCGTAATCCACTTGACATCTGTTTCTATTGTGCGTATTATAGGAACATAAAGGAGGGTAATTATGCCTAAAACTCGAATAAATATAAGTATAGACCAGGATCTTGCTGATTTTGCCAAGGTTTTTGCCATGGAAAACCGGACTTCCGTTGCCGAAATGGTGACACAATATCTTCTTACCTTAAAGCGTCGAATAGAAGGCCAGGATACTGAAAACATTCTTTCGCATCCCGCATTTCAGGAGGCCATGGAATTAGCTCAAGCGAAATTAAAAGATGGATCAGCGCAATGGCATTCTTATGATGAAGTGTTTAACAGTTGATGGAAATCAAATTTGAAGAGGCCTTTCTCAATGCCTTGAAAAAGCACGCTTCCATCAAAAAGGCTGTTAAAAAGAAAGTTGACTTGATAATCCAAAATCCCATTGCGTTTGGAGAACCGTTGAAAGCCAACTGGCAGGGGTTCTACTCCTGTCCTGTAAAACGAAATTTTATTATTATTTACCTGTACTGCGAAGTATGCCGAAAAAAAGGCGACAATGTCGTTGTCGACTGTTCTGACTGCAAGCAAACAGATGATCAAACAATCAAATTCATTCTTCTTGGCCCCCATGATAAAACCTATGGAATTTAAACAAAAAGAATACTGATTTCAACTCTCTCCGATCCTCAACTCCTGGCCCATTGTTACCTGTCAGCTGCCTCCCTCTGGGTCTAAATGTCTCCCGTCAAAACAAGTTCGTTAACAGTTTTTTATGAAAATATCCATATAGAGGTGTGCGCGACGATTGATCCGGAGCGACTCAGTGTGTCCCTGATATCCTGAGAATTGATGCGTGTGCAAAATAAAAGAATGCATTACCGGAAATATGGAATCAAAAATTGTTCCGATTGTGCACTTATTCTTTGAATCCAGGCTTCGTGCATGCCCTTTGACCTCCACTCTTTTCAAGATTGAACGCTGGGACATATTTTTGCCTTGATTTTCCTGGTTATCTATTGTTTATTATAATGTTTACTGCGCTAATGTATCTTGCCTGTATGGCTGGGCACGATTTACAGACTATAGAGAAAAAGGGGGGAGGTTTCCCATGTATGCAATTATACGCACCGGCGGCAAACAATATCAGGTTGCAGCCGGCGATACCCTGAAAGTGGAAAAGATCCAGGGCGAGGTTGGAGACACCATTGAAATCAATGATGTACTTCTGGTTGCTGACGGCGACAATGTCACTATCGGCCAACCGTTGGTTGAAGGGGCCAGTGTTACGGCAAAGATTGCCGAACAGGGCCGGGCCAAGAAAATTCTGGTTTTCAAAAAGAAGAAGCGCAAAGGATACCAGGTAAGAAACGGCCATCGTCAGCAATACACGGCATTGACTATTGAAGAGGTAGCCGCCTGAAAAGGTGCGGGATACGTCAACAGTAAGGGAGAATATATACCATGGCACATAAAAAAGCAGGCGGCAGTTCACGAAACGGCCGTGATAGTGCAGGACAAAGAAGGGGCGTTAAAAGATTCGGCGGCCAGGCCGTCAGTGCGGGATCCATCCTGGTCAGGCAGCTCGGAACCAGGATTCACCCTGGGGAAAACGTCGGTTGTGGCAGGGATTATACCCTTTTTGCCAAGGTTGATGGTGTCGTCAAATACGAATCATTCGGCAAAAAGAAAAAACGGGTATCCGTGTATCCCTCCTGATCCAATCGCCGATCGCAAGAGTTTCTTTCCCCTGCTGCTTACAACAGCAGAAACAATATAAACTCGGCACCTGTTCACGGGTGTCGAGTTTTTTTTATATTGAACAACAGCCTTTTGGGGCATTACTCCTGCGGTGTGTAACGTATGGGATTTATAGACGAAGCTAAATTTTACGTCAAGGGCGGCGACGGCGGCAATGGTTGTGTGAGTTTCCGACGGGAGAAGTTTGTGCCCCGTGGCGGCCCCAACGGCGGTGACGGCGGCCGTGGCGGCACAGTGTTTCTTATCGCGGACAAGCGGTTGCATTCCCTGATTGATTTTCGTTACCGTTCGCATTTCAAGGCTGAACGTGGAGCAGGAGGACAGGGTAGCGACAAACACGGTAAAAGTGGACGAGATACTCTTGTCCGCGTGCCCCTTGGTTCGGTCATTAAAGATGCCGAAACAGATGAGGTCCTTGCCGATCTCACTGAAGACGGTAAGCAATTTCTCGCCGCTGCCGGCGGGAAAGGTGGGTACGGCAACACTCGCTTTGCCACGTCAACCAACAGGGCGCCCCGCAAAGCAACCCCTGGACAGCCCGGTGAAGAACAATGGCTAAAAATTGAACTTAAACTGATCGCCGACATTGGCCTGGTCGGTCTGCCCAATGCAGGTAAATCAACTCTGCTTTCAAGGCTCTCCAAAGCACAGCCTAAAGTGGCGGCATACCCGTTTACGACCCTGGAACCGCAGCTGGGAGTTCTTCAGCTCGCCCAGCATCGCCCGATTATTATAGCCGATATCCCCGGACTTATCGAGGGCGCCCACGAGGGCATAGGCCTTGGGGACACCTTTCTTCGCCATATTGAACGAACCCAGATTCTTGTCCATGTTCTTGACGGATCCGGCGAGGGTGATCAGCCGCTGACTGACCTGCATATTCTTGAACGTGAACTCGCTGCTTTCAAGGAGGAATTGATTGACCGTCGCCGGATTATTCTGCTCAATAAAATCGACTTGCTTCCCAGAGAACGACGCGTTGAACTCTGCGGAAAATTTAAGGAGCATGGAATTGACGTCTTTCCCATATCCGGAAAAACCGGTGAGAATATAGATCGTTTAAAGATCATGCTTGCCCGGACCATTGACCCCGAGTGGGAATAGCCGTTCCGGAGAAAAGAAATGTTGCACCCTGGTCAAACTGTGAAGTATGTATGAACCATGACTTTTCAGGTAAGCAAAGAAGAAGGATTGTTCTATCGCCAGACCCTTTTTGACAGGGCCAAACGGGTCGTCATTAAGGTCGGCAGCGCCGTCGTTACCGACAGTACCGGCCTGAATACAGAGGTGATAGGAAATCTTGCCCGACAGATTTCATTTCTCTGTTCCACCGGGCGAGAGGTGATTCTTGTCTCCTCCGGCGCGGTTGCTGCAGGCAGACAACGTCTTGGCATCTCCCCGAAGAACCATAGCCCCTTAAAGGTAAAACAGGCGCTGGCATCCATTGGCCAGGGTCTTCTCATGCAGGCTTATGAACATGCCTTTGCCGGTTACGATCAACAGGTCGCCCAGGTTCTGCTGACCCATAACGACCTTTCCGACCGAAACAGGTATCTGAATATCCGCAATACCATCCTCACCCTTTTTGAATTTGGTGCCGTTCCCATTATTAACGAGAACGACACGGTTTCCGTCGAAGAATTACGTTTCAGTGATAATGATACCCTTGGCGCCCTGATTACCAATATGATTGGTGCGGATATGTTTATTATTCTAACCGATGTCGATTATCTGAGTACCGCCAACCCGGCCGATGATGTCACAGCCGAACCAGTCTATACGGTGCAGACCATCGACCGGAAAATTGAGGCCATGGCCGGGAATACTTCGTCCCTCCTTGGAACAGGTGGCATGCTGACCAAGATCAAGGCGGCAAAAATGGTTGCCTCCTGTGGCGGCAGTTCTTTTATTGCCCCGGGACGCAACCCCAATGTCCTGCAGGCGCTCTTCAGCGGCGACCAGGTGGGCACGTTTTTTCTTCCATCTTCCGAGAAACTCTGCGGTCGCAAACACTGGATTGCCCACGTTTTACGGCCAAAGGGTTCTCTTGTCCTGGATGAAGGGGCCTGTCGGGCATTGGTTGACGGCGGTAAAAGCCTGTTGCCGTCAGGTATCCTTGAGGTACACGGCGAATTCGGGGTCGGTGCGCCCATACATTGCCTTAATGAACAGGGACAGGCGCTGGCTGCGGGCTTAAGCAACTATGCCTCCCTTGACCTGGAAAAAATTAAAGGGCGCAATTCAGCAAAAATAGAGGAAATACTTGGCTACAAGGACAGCGACGAGGCCATCCACAGGGACAATCTTGTCCTGATGCAGGATGTTATGGCCGGTGGCGAAACGGAACAGTGAATGCCGGCCGGATAGAGTGATAAGGAACAGAAATTAAATAACGTGGACAATATCGTGCTCAGCTTTAGGTCAGGTTTGATCGATCTGATTGAACGAAACCGCAGACGTAGCAGGGCTACAATGAGGATTTCGTGATTGAAGAGCGGGCAAAGATCGCCTGAAGATGAGATACAAGAGGTTCAGGTTATTTAATTTCCATTCCCAAGGAGAAAATAGATATGAATGATCAGGATATTAAACAGATAGTCAGGGATATGGCGATCCGGGTTAAAAAAGCCTCCCGTACCCTTGCCGCTCTTCCCACTGCCGTTAAAAATAGGGCTCTGGTACAAACTGCGCAACTGCTGATGGAAGAACGGCCATTTATTGCGGCGGAAAATGAAAAAGATCTTGCCGCCGGGCGGGAAAAAAATCTTTCTCCGGCAATGCTTGACCGGCTTGAGCTAAGCGACAAAGTGATAGAGTCCATGGTTGCCGGTTTACGGGAAGTTGCGGCATTGCCCGACCCTGTTGGTGAAGTTTCCGATATGAAACGACTGCCCAGCGGTATAACCGTCGGCAGAATGCGTATTCCCCTTGGCGTTGTCGGTATGATCTACGAGTCCAGACCCAATGTCACCATTGATGCCGCCGCCCTCTGTCTGAAGGCAGGCAACGGCGTGCTGCTGCGGGGCGGATCAGAGGCCATCCACTCCAACCTGGCGCTGGCACAGATCCTGAGACGGGGCCTTGAGGATGCCGGAATTGATCCCGGGGTGGTGCAGGTAATTCCCACCGTCGACAGGGAGGCGGTCACTTTCATGCTTGATCTTGAGGATTTCCTTGATGTCATTATCCCGAGAGGAGGGGAGGGGTTGATCCGTTTTGTGACCAAAACATCGAGAATACCGGTGCTCAAACATTACAAAGGGGTGTGCCACGCATTTGTTGACCAGGATGCTGATATTGCCATGGCAGTGGATATTATCGACAATGCAAAAAACCAGCGACCCGGTGTCTGCAATGCCCTGGAAGGTTTGCTTGTTCATCGAGATATTGCCGGCGCCTTTCTCCCGGTTGTCGCTGAACGGCTGACCGAAAAAGGGGTTGAACTGCGTGGATGTACACGCAGTTGTTCTCTGGTACCTGCAATGGTCCCGGCTGCGGAATCGGATTGGGGCAAGGAGTTTTTAGACCTGATTTTAGCAGTACGGATTGTTGACTCCATGGACGAGGCCATCGCCTATATTGACAGGTACGGCTCAAATCACACCGAGACCATTATCACCGGTTCATATCCGCGAAGCCGGCGCTTCCTGCGGGAAGTTGACGCCTCGGCCGTTATGATCAATGCGTCAACCCGTTTTAATGACGGTGGTCAATTCGGCCTGGGCGCTGAAATCGGTATCTCGACGACAAAACTACACGCCTATGGTCCCATGGGGCTGGAAGAGCTGACCACAAGAAAATTTATCGTGTATGGCAACGGAGAGGTTCGAGGCTAAGGGTCCGGTCAAAAACAACTTGTCTTCAGTAAGGAGTGACCCTCTCTTGTACTATTCAATTACGTGAATAAAAAACAACATCGAATCGGCGTGTTCGGAGGAACATTTGATCCTGTACATGAAGGACATGTCAGTCTGGCCCAATATGTACTGAGTAAGAAGCTGGTGCAGGAAATTCTCTTTCTGCCTGCAGCACAACCTCCCCATAAGGAGAGATCCATGGCCCCTTTTGTGCATCGCGTCGCCATGTTGAGGATTGCCGTGACCGCCGGGTCGGACATGTCGGTGTCTACCCTCGAATCCAGGCGTTGCGGCCCCTCCTATACAGTGGACAGCCTGCAGGCGCTGCATAAGGAGTATCCCCGATCGCGCCTGGCGTTTCTCATGGGTGCGGACTCACTGCTGGAGTTGCATCAGTGGTATCGATATTCTGAAATTTTACACCTTGCCGACCTGATAGTGGTCTCGCGCAAGGGAATCAGCGACAGGGAATGCGCTGGTGCCATACGGAGACTTACCGGTTACTTTATCCCGGTCTCCAACTCCACGGCAACATTCCGGCAGACTGAAGGGGGCGCGACGATCCACTACATTGCCGATTTTTCAAGCCCGGTTTCTTCGTCCATGGTACGCAGACAACTTCAAGCAGGTAAACGACCTCAAGGACTGGATAAAAATGTTTTTCCCTATATCCAGGCCCATCACCTCTATGGGCCGCAACCATGCGCTACATAGCTGATCTCCATATTCATTCCTGCTACTCAAGGGCAACGAGTAAGGCCAGCCGCCTGCCCGGACTTGCCGCCTGGGCCGCCATCAAAGGCATTCGGGTGCTTGCCACCGGTGATTTTACTCATCCCGGCTGGCTGCAGCATCTTTCCGATAATCTTGAACCTGCTGAACCCGGATTCTTCAAACTCCGTTCCTGGAACAATGATGAAATTGCGTCCTGTCTGCCACCGGGCATAAATCCATCAGACCTTGCCCTGGCCGATATCCGGTTTGTCCTGAGTTCTGAAATCAGCTGTATTTATAAAAAGGATGAAAAGGTTCGGAAAATTCATAATATTTTATATGCACCCGATTTTGATTCGGTTCGCCGGATCAACAAGAAACTTGCCGGAATAGGTAACCTGGAATCGGACGGTAGGCCCATACTCGGTCTTGATGCCCATGATTTACTGGCAATAGCCCTGGAAGAGGCGCCCGATGGCTTTTTCGTCCCTGCCCATATCTGGACGCCGTGGTTTTCGCTGTTTGGCTCCAAATCCGGCTTTGACGCCATTGAAGAGTGTTTTGGTGATTTGACCGGGGAGATCTTTGCCCTGGAAACCGGCCTTTCCTCGGATCCTGACATGAACAGGTGTATCTCCGCTCTTGACGGTTTTACCCTCATCTCCAATTCCGATTGCCATTCTCCGGCCAAGCTCGGCCGTGAGGCCAACATCCTGGCGACAGAACTAAGCTTTGACGCTCTCAAGCAGGCACTACGAAACCCGGTTACCCATGAGGGGGAGAAAGTTTTTACCGGCACCATCGAATTTTATCCCGAGGAGGGAAAATACCACTGCGACGGCCATCGAAAATGTCAGGTTTGCCTTGAACCGGATGAAACCATGTGCAATAAAGGCAAATGTCCGGTCTGCGGCAGGCCGGTAACGGTGGGCGTATTGCACAGGGTAATGGATCTTGCCGATCGCTCCGCGCCCAAGTACAAAAAAGATGCGCCCTCGGTTTTCAGTCTTATTCCCCTGCCCGAAGTTCTCAGCGAACTGCTTGGAGTGGGGCCTGCTTCCAAAACAGTGATGCGCAGTTATGTACATGCTATCAACACGTTCTCGTCTGAATTTAATCTACTCCTTGATGTACCGATAGGAGATATTGCAGCCGAGGGATCCGCTCTGCTGGCCGAGGCGGTTTCCAGGATGCGGCAGGGCAGGGTTATTCGCCGCCCCGGATATGACGGCGAGTTCGGTGTCATTCGTGTGTTTGACGAGGATGAAATCAGTCGATTTGCCGGTCAGCTTGAACTATTCGGTACCCAGGTCCGTATTAGAAAGCGCAAAAAAACTCCGATCATCCCGCATACGAGGAAAACACCAAAAAAAAAAGCGGCGGCAACGCTAAAAAAGAATAAACTCAATCCCCGTCAACAGGCTGCCGTCAACAGCTCATCCAACCATATTCTTGTCCAGGCAGGACCCGGTACCGGTAAAACCCATACCCTGGTTGCACGGCTTTGCCGCCGGATGAACCGCAATCCCGATCCGGCCACGGTCTTTACCTTTACCAACAAGGCCGCCGCTGAAATCAGGGAACGTGTGCTGAATACTCAGGGTATCCGGCAGAAATCCGTTTTTATTACCACCCTGCATGGGTTCTGTCTCCATTTTCTCCGAAAGCAGGACCCAGCCCTGCAAGTCGTCGGCCCTGAAATGCGCATGCTTTTTTTACGCAAACTCTTTCCCGACCAATCGAAATCAGCGCTTGTCACAATGTCCGGCCAACTTTCCAATCTGTTTGCAAATCCCGACAATTTATATGCCGTTTCCCCGGAAACAATCCAATGGGCCAAAAATTACAGCGAGATGATTGACAGCCGGCATTATATTGACCTGGAGGCCATCATTCCCTGTGCCCTGGACATGCTGACAAGGGATTCCTCCCAGGCGGCAGCAATACGCAGGCAGGCCGCCTGCCTGTACATTGATGAATTCCAGGATTTAAACGCCCTGCAGTATCAACTGGTGCTTGAACTTGCCCGTTCTTCCTCAATCTTTGCCATCGGTGATCCGGACCAGGCAATATATGGGTTTCGCGGCGCCGATCCCCGTTGGTTTTTCAAATTCATTGAAGATCTGCATCCGGAAGTACATACCCTGGACATTAATTATCGGTGTGACGCCTCGATTGTCGCGGCTGCGTCCCAGGTGATCGCGAACAATACAACCGGCAGCAAAGAGACCGTTGCCCATAGTTCCCGGCCCGGCCGCATTTTTATCGAGCAGTGTCGATCCGACCATGATGAGGCGGATTTTATCGTCCGCATGATTGAACACCTTGTCGGCGGCACTTCGCACCGGGAAATAGAACAACTGACCGCCGGGGAGCAGGGCATCTTTTCCCTTGGCGATATCGGCGTTCTGTATCGAACCGGTCGCCAGGCCGACATCATAGGCGATGCCCTGTTCAAACAGGGTATTCCGTTTCGGCGGGTAGGCCTTGAACCTTTTTATCTCAAAAATCCTGTCAAACCCCTGTATCTCTGGGCCCTTGTTGCTGCAGATTTGGCCCTTCCAACCGATTTTCTTACCCTCCTTGCCCGGGAACCGGGTGTTGGGGAAAAAACCCTGCGGGTCGTGGAAGAGGCGCTTTTTTCAAGCCGGAATCCCCTTATGGATTTCCAGCGACTTGCCGAAAAGAAAGAGAGGCTTAGACGGGCAGGAACCAGGTTTAAAAATCTCTGTAACAAGATTCAAAATGTTTCCCAAAAAAAGGGCGTGGCGGCAGGACTTGCTACGGTTTCGGCATACTACCGGCTTTCAAACGAAGACCCTGAGGTTCAGAGATTTTTTCGCCTGGCCGGATCCCTTGGTGATACCCTTGCCGAATTTGCCGAATATCTTCAGGAAAACAGCCTCTCCATTGCTGCGGAACCGCCCGGAGAAGCCGTGACGCTCATGACGCTGCATGCTGCCAAAGGGGTTGAGTTTCCCGTTGTCTTTCTCAGCGGCCTTGAGGAAGGAATATTGCCTTTGCAACCACGGGAACAGTTGAGCCGGGAGGAATTTAACGCCCATATTGAAGAAGAACGCAGACTCTTCTTTGTCGGCATAACCAGGGCCAGGCACCAGCTCTATCTCAGCCGATCAACCGCTGAGCGCAGAAACGGACGCCCCGGATTCGGCAGGCCATCCAGATTTATTAGTGAAATTGACCCCTCTCTGCTGATAAAACCGTCACAGAGGCGCAAACGTACCAAAAGATATAAACAGTTGAGCCTTTTCCCTATCCCATGAACCAGCATAAAGAAGCAACTCCACAGCAACAGGTCGCAGAGCTTGAGGCCATAATTCGCACGTTACGGGAAGAGAATGGACGCCTGCGTGAAAAGGCCAGGCATGCGGATAGCGCCAACAAGGCCAAATCGGATTTCCTGGCTATGATCAGTCACGAAATCCGCACTCCGATGAACGGCGTTATCGGCCTGAGTGAATTGCTGCTTGGCACCGGTCTTGAGAGCAGGCAGAAACATTTTGCAGAACTGATTCTCACATCCGCTCGTAATCTTCTTACGCTTATCAACAGTCTTCTCGATTTCAGCAAGATTGAGGCAAAAAAAATGGTCCTTGATCTCGCTCCTTTTGATCTTACCGCCATGCTGATGGAAACCATGGATCTCTATGCCCTGTCCGGTGAGCAAAAGAAACTGAAGGTACATGCCGAAATCGACGACCGGCTGGCGCCATCCTATATCGGTGACGGCTATCGCATTCGGCAGATTCTTGTCAACCTGCTGGGCAACGCCATAAAATTCACCAGCAGGGGAGAGGTTAAGCTTACCGTCACCACCCTCCAAAAAGAACAAAATATTGATACGATACGATTTGAGGTCAAGGATACCGGCCCTGGTATTGTCCGGGAAAAACAGGGGGAACTGTTTCAACCCTTTACCCAGCTTGACGGACCGGCAAAATTACGACATGGCGGTACCGGTCTCGGGTTGTCCATCTGTGCCAAGCTCATCGAGTTGATGGATGGCGCCCTCGGCCTTAATTCAGCGCCTGGAGCGGGAAGTACGTTCTGGTTCCAGCTCCGTTTGCCCGTTGCCGCAGCCGAAACGCTCGACAATAATTCTGACGAATGTTTTGGTGACGGCCCCAAGACGAACAACTCTGCTGCAGGAGATAGTTGCCCCTATACAATCCTTATTGTTGATGACGAGCCGACCAATAGAATGGTGTTGCGGGAAAGCCTGCAGAGAGCGGGTGCGGAAATTATTGAAGCCGAAGACGGCCGTCAGGCCCTTGAACACTGCATGACGCAGGATTTTGATCTTATTTTTATGGATTGCCAGATGCCGGTTGTCGACGGCTTTGAGGCCACCAGGAAAATCCTGACGAATGCAGCCGAAGGCAACAGGTCCCTTCCACCCGTCATCGCCCTGACCGCTGATGCGACCATGGATACCCGACAGCGGTGTCAGGACACCGGCATGATTGATTATCTCTTGAAACCGCTGAATTTTGATGAGCTTAAAGAGGTAATCGGCAGACAGCTTCCCGATTTACAGGTTCACATCCAGGGACGACATGTCATTGACAGGGACAACGACAGTGAAATCAAAGCGGGCGGTATGGTCATTAATCCGGAAACACTTGAAAAGCTCGGCAACAACATCGGCAATCTCGGCCCGGTTATCAATGTTTTTCTCCAGACATTGAGCGGTCGTTTTTATGATATAAGTCGGGCGGTGCAGGCAAAGGATCCGGGTGCCGTCGCCCAGGCGGCCCACACCCTGAAGGGAAGCAGCAGCCAGTTCGGCGCTGAAGAACTCTCAGGCCTGTGTCGACGAATGGAAGAAATGGGCCGCAGCCGCAATATTGCCCAGGCGGAACCCCTTCTGCGTGAAATCGACCGGGCGGCCGTGCGGTTGCGGAAAGCGCTGACCCGTCTGGGAACAAAAGATACACCATAATGCGTTCCGGGAAAGAATTGGCCGACTGACAGGTTTGCGTAAAAAACTTGATAAAGAGTTTGTAATCCTGCATTATACAACTAAGGCGAACGTTGCCCGCAATCCTGATAATATTGCATTCGCGGTTAAAGCCGCTCCTACAAATGCATCAAAATCGTCAAATTTGACAGGAAAGGCTTTAGGGTACCTTGAAAAATTAGATATTTTGTTCAAGTTCAAGGAACAGTAAAAAATAAAAGCGCAGCATATTATGCATATGTGAGCATTTTATTTTTTACTGTGACACGGAAATTGGGCAAAATAGCAATTTTTCAAGGTGGCCTAAAGTCGTGAATAAATACTTCTTTACAGACGCTTGTAGCTGCGATGATGGCGTCTTGAATCTTCCGGAGCTAATATAGCCTGTGGCGACTACTTTTTTCCATGACACCATTCCTCTGATCCTGGTCGTTGACGATGATGAGGTCATTCGTCTTCTGCTTCGGCAATTTTTAGAAGGTGAGGGGTATAAGGTGGAAGAGGCCGCAAATGGCCAGGAGGCCCTGCATAAGCTCGCGGCCGGTTTTTTCGACATGATCATTATGGATATTGCCATGCCGGGAGCGGACGGCCCGGCGATCTGCCAGTCAATCACCTCTTCCCTGGCCAAAGCGCCGCCGATCCTGATGATAACCGCTCTTGACAATGAAACATTTGTCGACCGCTCTTTCCAGGCAGGGGCCGTGGATTATATCCGCAAACCTATCCACTGGTCGGTGCTGAAAAACCGCATCCGCTATATTCTCGGTTCGCACCGGGCGACGCAGGAACTCGAACTCCTTTCCCGGCAATATGAAATGATTCTTGATGCGGCCGCCAACGGAATCTGCGGTGTCGATGAGAACAGAATTGTCTCCTATATCAATCCTGCCGGACTCTCCATGCTCGGCTATGAGGATCAGGATTCGATTACCGGCCTTCCGTATGACTCCGTGATCAGGGTATCCATGCCGGGCAGCGATGAGTTTGACCTGGATTGCTGCCCTTTTTTCCTGAATGAGAGTCTAACGGCCTCAAACCATTTTGATGAAGTCCGCATGCTGCGCAAAAACGGGACCAGCTTCCCGGCTGATTTCAGGGCCACCCCCATTTTTCAGGGCAATCGAATTGCCGGCGGGGTCATCGTCTTTCAGGATGTTACCGAACGACAGCAGGCGGCCGAGCTTATCCGCTACATGGCAAATCATGATTCACTCACCAATCTGCCCAACCGCAACTATCTGCGCAAACGTCTGCCCCAGGCAATATCACTGGCAAAACGGCATAAGAGGCTCCTCTGCCTGCTCTTTGTCGATCTGGATCGCTTTAAGCCGATCAACGACACCTACGGTCACGGCGTGGGAGACATTGTCCTGGCAAAGGTCGCCAAGCGGTTAACCCAAATACTTCGTACCTCTGATTCCGTCTGTCGGCTGGGTGGCGATGAATTTGTCATCCTGCTGGAAAGTTCCTCCACGGTCGAGGGCGCAGAACTGGTTGCGGACAAGGCCATTGAAACACTTAATGAACCGATCAAGGCCGACAATCATGTCTGCTCCATCGGCGCCAGTATCGGCATTTCCGTTTTCCCCGATGATTGCCTGGATGCGGAAACCATGCTCAGGCACGCCGACATCGCCATGTATGAGGCCAAGACAAAGGGCCGCAACCGCTGGCAGCGTTTCAACAAGGACAAAAAATAACTTGATTACCACCGTGCCCGCTTTTCCATCGCAGCGTTTTGTTATGCCGATATTTTTTCTTCCGGTAAGATTTGGTTGCCATGACGTACGGTAAGAATAGAGATTTTCTGTACGCTGAGATGGTAAACTATACGATAGTTACCATATAAAATTTCTCTTATTTCTTCTCTTTCAATTTCCGGCACTATTCGGCCCATCTTAGGAGATGAACGAAGAAGTCCCACCTTTGTAAAAACTTGTTCAACCCAATTTTGTGCGGCAGTTGGGTTATCAAAAGCAATATACTCTGCGATTTCCGTTACCCTTTCGATGGCTAAAGGTGACCAGATAATTTTCATCTGGTCACACTCTTTAAAATTAAATCTTTCGCTTTGCTATGGGTAACTCCTTCGCCATTTTCAAGTTGGCCGAGGGATGTTTGAATATCTTGTAACAATTCAAGTTTTTCCAGCATTGCCTCGTATTCGCCTACGTCAAGCAATACGGCGGCGCCTTTGCCATGTTGTGTGATAATTAATGGCCTTTTCGTTACATGGACTTGTTTAAGGAAAGAGGCAATTCCTGTTCTGAACTCTGACATTGAGCGAATATCCTGGTCAATTCTAAGCCTTTGCATAGATGCACTCCTTTTTTTGATTTTTTTGTACATTATACCGTACTTTTAAAGGTGCGTCTATTTTTTAAGGAGAATGACAGCAACCAAATAAATACTTCCCTTCCGACAATACGAAAAAAGCCTTATTTATGAGTCTGTTGATTTAATAGGATTTTCGTTCGAGATCAGATAAGCGGAGACTTCGAGGCATACGAAAAAAATTACCACAGGCACCACGCCTTTACCGTGGTTCCGAGGATAAATTTTTTCGTATAACGAGGTAAGCGAGCTCGCGAGACTCCGGAAGATCGGGCAAAAATACATTAAATCAACGGGCTCATTTATCCAGAACAAGTGTGCGGATAATATCTGTTTTACCGATCACGCCGACAAGTTTTTCTCCATCCATCACCGGCAGGGTATGGATCTGACGTTCGGCCATCAGGGTCGCCACCTCATCAAGAGGGGTATCGGGTTTCACGGATACCAG
>WGCP01000164.1 GCA_015493715.1 Desulfobulbaceae bacterium | reverse complement strand
GCCGCCCGTTCATATCCTTCCATGGTATCATGATCGGTAAGGGCCAGGCCGCTTAGCTTCAACAGGGCGGCCATGTGTACCAGCTCCTCCGGAGTGGCCGTACCGTCGGAAAAAATGGAATGGGTATGCAGGTCTACGCACATGCTTTGTACTCGATGTTAATTCAGTAGAAACGAAGGGTTTTGTAAACAAAAATCCAGTCTTTTGACAATAACCATGCTCGCAGGAATGCGCAACGAGCAATATTTTCATTCTCCTGGATTCCCTGGTTGCCGCAGCCACGTTGAGGTATTATTGTTCCCTGTAACCGGATTTTCGGGTTCCTTATATTATTCAACAGAGAGCATAATCCCATGGCTGACAAAGAATTTTCCCTTGCCGAACATCGTATTGTTGAAAAACCCTATTATCTCCGGACCGGGTTGGAAGTGGAAATCGCTGAGGCCGCTTATCACCAGGGGCTGCCGATTCTTCTCAAGGGCCCGACCGGTTGCGGCAAAACCAGATTCATGCAGTATCTTGCCTGGCGGCTGGAACGACCCCTGATAACGGTTTCCTGTCACGACGATCTTTCCACCTCCGATCTGGTGGGTCGTTATCTCATTCGTGCCGGAGAGGCGGTATGGATGGACGGACCGTTGACTCTGGCCGTTCGGGCCGGGGCCATCTGTTATCTGGATGAAATTGTCGAGGCCCGCAAGGACACGACCGTGGTTATTCATCCGCTGGCCGATGATCGGAGGGAACTGCCCATTGAAAAACGGGGCGAACTGTTGTCCGCTCCGCCCGAATTCATGCTGGCCGTTTCCTATAACCCCGGCTACCAGTCCGTACTCAAGGATCTGAAACCTTCAACCCGGCAGCGGTTTGTTTCCCTGGCCTTTGATTATCCTGATGCCGAGCATGAGGCTGAGATCGTCTGTCGGGAGGGCGGAGTAGGGCGGGAGCTTGCCCGTCTGCTGGTCCGGTTTGCCGTCATGACCAGAAGCCTGAGAGACTCCGGCCTGGCCGAAGGCGCAAGCACCAGACTGCTTATTCAGGTGGGGAAACTGGTTGACCAGGGTATTGATATTCGGGTGGCATGCCGTTCGGCGGTAACCCTGTCTCTTACCGATGATCCCGAGTTGCTGGCCGCCATCGATGAGATGGCCGGTTCACTGTTTTAGTCTCTTTTGTCTTCTTTACCGTCACCTCGACTTTGGTTCGGCATCATATGACCTCGGAATCCAGGTATGAATCTTGAACAGTTGACAGAGCGTTTTTTTGAACTGGTAGCCCCGGATCTTCCCAACAGCTGGGAGGTGGAGGATGCCGTTGAGCACCTGGTCAATGAACCGGCCGTTGATGCCATCCTGGCCCAGGTGCCCGTCATCTGGCCTGTTTCAAATTCCCTGTGCTATAACTATCTCGGCCAGGTGACCCAGGCATTGACCTGTATTGAGCAGGCGGAACTTTCCGCATGGGTGAATGAAACCCTGGACCATTATGAGGTAGGCGGCCTGCGGGCCGCACAGCAGTTCATGACCGATGTGGAGCGCAATTACGTCTGTCATTTACGCGGAGAAAGCGGCGCCCGCCTGCAGGAAATCCAGGGGTGGATGCTGCCCTATATCCAGGGCTTGTCCGGAGCTGATCTTGAACTTGCCCCGGCCCGGGCTGTGTATACCGACACTCGGACTATATATCTGCCCCATGAGCTGAATGAACTGCCCGCCAGAGAAGATAACATCCTCTTGTACAAGCTTATTGTTGCCTACCAATGGGCGTTTTGCCAAATGCGTACCTTTTTCCCTGCCCCTTTACCGGAAAGCAGAGGGCAGGCGGAAAAATATTTGCAACATTTCTTCGATTCATTCCCTGATCCCGTCCTGGTTGGTCGCCTGTACCACGGTCTGGAAACCCTACGGGCAGGATTTTTTCTACACAGGGAATTACCGGGCCTTATGCGGGCAACCGAGCGTATCCGCCGGATTTTGCATGCATCACTCTCTCCTGATCAGTCAAAAGGACTGCTTGCCGAGCTGGATCGGGCATGCTGTCTGCCTGTTCAGGATGCAGCAGAAACCACGATCCGGCTTAAAGATGTCGTCAAGGAGCTTGGCCGTGTAAACGCTTCGGCACAGGACAGTCTTCGTTTGAGTCGTCTGTTGTATGAGCCGACCGCCCGGGAAGAGGAAGATTACATTTCTCCGCCGCTCATCTTCCAGGGAGAATTGCATCCGGCCGCCGTCTATAAGGCAAGGGAGCAGCAGGGTAAGATAATCAGTGATACGTTCGTCGAGGCTCTGTCCCTGCACCTCCTGCACCTGCCGGAAGCCCGGGAACGTGTTGAGTCAGGAGAGGAAAAGGGAGAGGGTGGCAGCGAGGCCGTGGGTGACAGGACGATTGTTCTTGATCGCCGACCCGCAGAGCCGAAGGAAGATGCGAAGGAAACTTTTTATCTGAGAATAGGAAATGAGTCATCCGAACTGCCGGATGATCTGCAGGAGATGGCCCGTGCTCTGGATCTCTTAGATATGAAGCCGGAACGTTTCGTGACCAGCGCCGTCGGCAGGGCAGGGCATTCCATGGCTGATGGGCCAGGCGGTGGACCGAATGCGGATGAAAAGGCTGTTGTGCATGCGCAGAGTTATGACGAATGGGATTACCGTAGAAACGGTTTTCGAAAAAACTGGTGTATGCTGTCCGAGCAGGAAATTGTGCCGGTGCGCTCTAATTTCGTTCCCGTCACCCTTGCCCGGTACCATGGCCGGATTGTTCGCCTGCGGCATCAGTTTGAGATGATGCGTAACCAGGAGCGGTTCCTTAGAAGACAGCGCGATGGTGACGATATTGATCTTGACGCCCTGGTAGAATCCCTGGCCGACACCAAGGCCGGTCTGCCGCCTTCGGACAGGTTGTTTATTCGTCTGCAACGGGATGAACGGGATATCGCCGTTCTCTTTCTTGTCGATATGTCCAACTCGACCGAAGGCTGGGTGGGCACGGCGATTAAGGAATCACTGGTACTGCTCTGTGAGGCCATGGAAACCCTGGGTGACCGATACGGGATTTACGGTTTTTCCGGCATGCGTCGTCTGCGCTGTGAAGTGTTTCATATAAAGCATCTTGACGAGATGTACACCGAGGAGGTCAGACAGCGGATCGGGGCAATAGCCCCCCGTGAATATACCCGCATGGCGCCTGCGATCAGGCATATGACATCGCTTTTCCAGACGGTGGATGCCCGTATTCGCCTGCTGATCACTCTGTCCGACGGTAAGCCTGAGGATTATGACGATTACAAGGGCGAATATGCCATTGAAGATACACGGCATGCCCTGCTTGAGGCGAGGTCGGCCGGTATTCATCCCTTCTGTATAACCATAGATCAACACGCCCATGATTACATGGCCCATATGTATGGCCGGGATAATTATATTTTTATTGATGATGTCAATAAATTACCCGCAAAGATGCCGGAAGTCTACCGGGTGCTGACCACCTGAAGCGTCATGACCTCCGGAATTTTTCAGGCGCAGACTGGACGATTGCCCGCTTGTGCATATATTGTGTCCAGGTGAGAATGTGCGTAATCATATTTACAGGCCACCCTACAGATAAACCAGCATGGCTGGACCGGATTTTCAGGCCACAGCCACAATGAATGATGAAAATAGTCCGAAACGGCATCAATTCGTGAGCTATTTTCGGATAAAAAAAGTATCAGGGAGAACGATATGAGTGACACCATTGTGATTTGTCCATCATGCGGGGCCAAAAACAGGATACCGGCGGACAAGCAGCATCTGACGCCGAAATGTGGACGTTGCGGGACCCCTCTCGCCCGGACCGGTCAGAGTGGGGAAGTTATCGAGCTTGGCGACCATAACTTTCAGCAGGTCCTCGGGTCAACGACCATGCCCGTGCTTGTTGACTTTTATTCCCCGACCTGCGGCCCCTGCAAAATGCTGGCACCGGTCATTTCCGCTCTCGCCCGGCAATATGCAGGACGGGCGCTGATCTGTAAAATGGATACCAGCCGTCACCAGATGACCCCGGCCCAGTTTCAAATCCGGGGGGTACCGACCCTGATTTTTTTCAAAAACGGTCAGGTCTTGGATCAAGTTGTGGGTGCCGTGCCGGCTTCCGAGCTTGAAACCCGTCTCAATAATCTGCTCTGATTGCAGAGTCGGCAGAGTTGAACAGGTAGTCCGATGAAAAAACACTATATTCCATTCGCCAACCTGCCGATACCTATGGTAGTATAAGCTATACATCTGATGGCCTTGTAAAAAAATGCAACTACGGTGTTTTACTCCGGGGCGTCTTACAACCTGCACCCGGTATGGTTGAGATGGGGGCAATACAAAAAAGTGACAAGTTGACCATCTTGGTAACGCATTGACTTAGCGCATTAACTTGAATGTCGAATGTTGAACAGGGAATTTCGAATAATGAAGGACAGATTTCGTAATTCGAAATTTCTTATTCGGCATTCTGCGGTTTAAAAAAGTGCATTCAAGCGGCAATTTTTTTTCACCACTTTTTGTATTGCATCCGGTTGAGATAAGCCCCAAAAGGGTCTGGAGCGCCGGTTCCGCAAACCAAGCTTGGGATGGGAAATTGAACAGGGGGGGAATATGGGAAAGCGTTGTTTACTTTGTCTGGCTGTTGTTCTTGTGGCTGGTTGTTCCCGTATTCCGCAGCCGAGCAGTTATTCCTTCAGTCAGCAACAGAAAATGCAGGCCGTCTACCATTGGCAGGTGTTGGCAAATGATGTTGCCGATCAGATAAACTCCGTTTTGGTTAGCCGGGGATACCTGGATACGCCGGTCTATGTCGAACACAGTTGCGGCCAGCCGGCAGGCTGCGGGAAGGGAGGAACCTTTGCCTTTGACGAGGCTTTCAATGACCTGCTCACCAGTCAGTTAGTGAATTTCGGTGTGCCGACCAAGGCAAAAAAAGACAAAGACAGCCTGGTGGTCGACTATAAAATCCAGGTCGTTTATCATCGGGCCAATCGCTATCAATGGCCGCAGCCCGGTGTACTGACGGCGCTTACCACCGGGATCATGGTTTTTCGCAATGCCCCCTGGGAGATTGCCGCCATCGCAGCGGCCGCCGGTGCCGATGCCCTGTGGTCAACCGAGGTGACCAACGGCCACTATGAGGTAATTGTGACGACTTCAATGGTCAATAACAACCTCTATCTGATGCGGAAATCAGACATTTATTATATCAATGACGTTGATTTTTGGCAGTATCAGCCGGCCCGGCCCGCAGGTGAAATTGAACTGACCAGCTCCGGGTTTTAACGTTTTTTCAAAAAAATAGTCCATGGCTAAACGATTGTTATGCGTAAAAAAGAGTTGTGTATCTACGAAGCAGAGGAACAATTGTTTCAGAAATGGCAAGAGAACCGGGAGGGTTTTGTTCGTGATGGCGTAGTTTCAGAAGAAGACTATATAGCGTCCAAACCAAAAATAGCTTTCATTCTTAAAGAAGTAAATGATCCAGGTGGGGGTGGGTGGGATCTGAGAAATTTCGTATCTGAAGGCGGTCGTCCACAAACTTGGAACAACATAGCTAGATGGGTTTATGGGATAAGAAACATCACTTCAATTCCCAAATGGGATTTCTTCGAAAATATCTCAGAGGAATTCCGCATCAAAACATTACAGAGTATTTGTGCTATTAATTTGAAAAAGTCACCTGGTACGCATACAACAGATTTGGCTTCACTAAAAGCAGTAGCGAATGAAGATAGGGAGTTTATACAGAAGCAATACAAACTCTACGATCCCGATATTACGGTTTGTGGGGGAACTGGAGATTTATTTAAATGGGTAGCCGGCCATGAATCACTAGAATGGAAAATGACGAATAGAGGAATATGGTGGTACGAACAAGAAGCCAACAAAATCGTTATTTCTTTTGCCCATCCTGAGGCAAGAGTTCAGAGTTCGCTTATCGTTTATGGGTTATTGGATGCAATACAAGAAATATACGCAGAACAAGGCAAATGCGCTCGGACGACAAAAACCACCGCTCCTTCGTAGCCGGTGATTTGTGACGTTCGATGACCTCGCCCCTGGTGAAGAGGTATCAGGCCCTCAATCCTTCAATGCCCGCCCGGGAATTATGAAATATTGCATTTTTTTCTGTACCATTTTACTTTTTACCGCCACTCTTACCGGATGCAGCCGGTTGAACTGCACTCCTCTTGAGCAACTGTTGGGAGCGGACGTAAATCTTGTTTCTCTCGGCAAGAATATTTCCGATACCCTCATCGCCCAGTCAATGCCGCCGCTGTTACCGCGTCAGCCTGCGCAGCCGATTTTTATCACCACTCCTGTCAATAACGATAACCTGAAAAGCTCTTCCAGCTTTGGTCGCAGTCTGCAAAATTCCATTGGTGCTGAATTTGTCAGGCAGGGCTTTGCCGTCAATGAAATAAAGCTGCGCGGTAATGTCGTCATTAACCAGGGGGAAGGTGAGTTCATGCTTTCCCGTGACCTGATGGAGTTGAAGGAGAAACAACGGGCCCAGGCGATTGTAGTCGGCACCTATACCCTGGCCGACAGAGTTATGTATCTCTCCATCCGGCTTGTCAGGCCGGGTGACAGTGCTATTCTTGCCGTGTATGAAAAACGTCTCTGTCTGGATGCCCGCAGCCTGCAGATGCTCGGCCTCCAGGTAAGTGAAGAAGACCCCTTTCCCCAGCCCGGTGAATCATGGCTTGACCGGCTGCTCTACTGGTAATCTTACCGCCCGGGTTATTCCTTTTTTATATCAAGCACGCAATTCGTGAAGCCGACACCGTAAACGTGGTTGTGTCGACGTTCGAGTGTCGAATAACTTCAGAATTCAGGTTAAACCAGCATGGCTGGACCATATTTTCAGACCACAGCCACAACGAATGATGAAAATAGTCCATAACGGCATCACTTCGTGGGCTATTTTCAGATAAAAAATAGCCCGTGCGGTTGCACGGGACTCATGTATTGACTGCCGGCTCACAATGGAGTTATCGCAAATAGTCCCCTGGGGCAGATCATACCAGGAGTACAGGGATATGTTTCTGCTCACCGACAAGGATCGGGCCCGGACAATACTGGGCTGTGGTGATGGTCCGGCTTCTTTTAATGCAGAGCTGTCGCGGGCAGGTGGCTCAGTGGTATCCGTTGATCCAATTTACCGGTTTGGCAAGGAAAAAATACGTCAACGTATTGTTGAGGCCTATCCTCAGGTGCTGGCACAACTCTCCCTGAATTTTTCCGATTATCTGTGGACGAAATTGGGCGGTGTGGAAGAATTGGGGCGACTCCGGATGCAGGCCATGGAGCTGTTCCTTGCCGATTATGAAGCGGGTAAAAAAACAGGCCGCTACCTGGCCGCCTCGCTACCGGCCCTGCCTTTTACAGACAAGGCCTTTGATCTGGCCCTGTGCTCGCATTATCTGTTTCTCTACAGTGCGCATATCGGGCTGGAACAACATGCGGCATCGGTGCTTGAATTATGTCGTGTTGCCCGTGAGGTGCGTATTTATCCGCTTGTCGACCTTGACGGCAGGCGATCACGGCATCTTGGGCCGGTCCAGGCTCTGCTTGAAGAGAGCGGCATGGAGGTCATGCTTGTTCCGGTTGACTACCGGTTTCAGAAAGGGGCGACCGAAATGCTGGTTGTCAGGAGCTGACGGAATTTATCTGAAAATCCCGGTAGCAGGGGACTGCCCATGCCGGAGTCAAGGATTTTTATAACAGCGAAGCGGTGTCATTGTTGTGGCTGGCCAATTTGGTCCAGCCATGCTGGTTACAGGGTGACAATAATCGAGTGTTCCGCAGGCCCCTGAAGCAGGGATGAAGTGAAATGCACCTGGATCGCCGGGAGATTCATAAATACGTCAGGAAAAAACTTGCATTTCATCGGGGAAATGGTATTTATACAAAGTTCACGAAAAATACCCTTTGAGAGGAGAATATATCATGGCCAGAATATGTGAAATTTGTGGAAAAGGTCCGGCTACCGGTAATAACGTCAGTCACGCCCACAATAAAAAACGTCGGCGTTGGCTACCGAATATTCAGAAAGTACGGACGGTTACCGATAGCGGACAGGTCGTAAGGATAAACGCCTGCACGCGTTGTATCCGGTCCGGTGCTGTTGTCAAACCTGCATAACAGGAAGAACGTTTTTTGTTCAGGGCGAGTCGACGGTTGTCTGCTCGCCTTTTTTCTGTGTTGAGTGTGTCCGACAACCGTGCGGATTGTCTTTTGGAACCCCGAAGATTCGCTTATCTCGCCTGATTACTGCATTATGCTCAAATATTTTTTCCGTGGGCCTGTCGTATTTCAAACAAAATACTTGAGTGTTTAGGGTTCCTCCCCGTCGTCATTACAACTGTATGAAACGATCCTGGAGTAAGCAATGAGTGATGAAGAAATTCGTTTCCTGCCGTACGAAGAGGCGCTGCAAATTGTGGCCGCCATTCAGGAAGAAGAGGATATTGAGAGGCCGGACCATCGTGTTTTGACGGTTTACAATAAGGATGACAAGGAAATCTGTTGGTTTGATTTTGAAGAAGTACTCTCCGAAGTCGGGCCGGTCGACAAATCAGAAGAAAAAGAAGTTGTTTCTGAGTTTATCATGCGTCATATCCCGGACTGGGCATTGGAGTTGTAGGGTCCGATCGTCACTTTTCAAGTATTCCCGGCGGCATGGCCGGGACGCGTTCATTACCAAGGACAAAGCCCCCGTCCAGGCGCAGGGTGGAACCGGTCATGAAATCAGCCTGTTCCAGTAGAAAAAGAACGGCCTGCGCGACTTCTTCCGGCGTACCGGTGCGTTGCAGTAGTGTATGATTTAAGAGCTGTTGTTTTTCTTCCTCCGTCAATATTCCCCATCCTCTTGTACCCCTGCCGTGTCGGCTGTCGATTATGCCCAGCATAAGTTCATTGACTCGTATGGAAGGCGCTCCAAGGCGTGCCCAGGTTTGGGTCAGTGTTTTTATCCCCCGATTGGCGGCCGCATAGCCGTCGTTAAAGAGAATGCTGGCAATACCGGCCCGGCCCGTCAGGGCGGCAATGGATGAGAGGTTGATGACACAGGCCTGTTCCGCCTTTTGCAGGAGAGGCAGGCAACTGTTGAAAACCATCCATTTGGCATGCAGGGTTGTCTCCATTTCCCGTTGCCATTGATCTTTATTGGTCGCAAGCGTGTAGGGGCCGTGAACAACCG